>DAOQNO010000009.1:0-15242 GCA_035332125.1 Elusimicrobiota bacterium
GGGCGCCCGTGGGGCGCGAGAGTTTTCGTCCGGCGTGGGTCTTCATTTGGGCTCCCCGCCGGCGGTCAGCATGCCCAGCTCCAGGTTCAATTCTTTAAGGCGGTCCCGGATTTCCTCCAGGGATTTCCGGCCGAAGTTCTTAAAGCCGAGCAATTCCTCTTCGGTCTTGGACACCAGGTCGCCGATCGTGCGGATCTTGGCGGCCTTCAGGCAGTTGGAGGCGCGCACGGTCAGCTCGATCATGTCGACGGATTGGTCCATCATGTCCTTGAGGCGCCCTTGGCCGTCGGCCGCGAGGCCTTGGGCGGCGGTCGCCGGTTCGGACGCCGGCGCGGGTTCGGCCGGGGCGAAAACGCCGAAGGCGTTCTTGAGAATCTTGGCCGACTGGGCCACGGCGGCCATGGGCGTGATGGAGCCGTCGGTCCACACTTCGAGGATCAACTTGTCGTAGTCGGTCATCTGACCGACGCGGGCGTTCTCGATTTCGTAGTGGACCTTGGTCACCGGGGAGAAGAGCGCGTCCACGGGAATGGTGTTGACGGGCTGGCCTTCGCGGCGCAGACGGTCGGCGGAGGAGTAGCCCCGGCCGCGGGACACTTCGATCTCCATGTCCAGCTCGCCGCCCGCGTCCAGGTGGGCCAGGACGAGGTCGGGGTTGAGCAGCTCGACGTTGCTGGTGAGCTCGATGTGCTTGGCTTTGACTTCGCCGCCCTTTTTCTTCAGGGTCAGCACTTCGGGGCCCGCCACGTGGAGCTTGAAGCGCAGCTGGCGGAGGTTCAAGATCAACTTAATAACGTCTTCCTGAACGCCTTTGAGGCTCGAGAATTCGTGGGGCGCGCCCTTGATGCGGACGCCCGTGACCGCGGCGCCCTCCAGGGACGACATCAAAATGCGTTTCAGGGAATGGCCCACCGTGTGGCCGTAGCCTTTTTCAAACGCTTCCGCGACAAACTTACCGTAGTTGTCCGAGGAAGCCGCGTCCGTATCCAGCTTCTGGGGCAACACCAAGCCAAGACTCGTCATGAGAATTCTCTCCTTCTTGAAAAAGCGTCCGGGGTTATTTGCTGTAAAGTTCGACGATGAACTGTTCGTTGACGGGGAACGACATCTCCGCGCGCGCGGGCCAGTTTTTTACTTTGCCGGCGAGGGTGACGCCGTCCAGGCTCACGTTGTCCGCGTGGCCCTTCACGGCGCCGCCGATGGAACCGTCCCATTCCAACCAGCCGGGCAGGCCCTTTTGGGCCGCCGTGGCCAGAGAGCGCTTCACGAACAGGTTGGCGCGCAGGGCGTCGTCCAGGGCGATCGCGTCGCCGGGCTCCACCTGGTAGGACGGGATGGTGACCCGTTGGCCGTTCACTTTGACGTGGCCGTGGAACACGAGCTGGCGCGCGCCCGCGGGCGACGTGGAAAAGCCCAAACGGCGGACCACGTTGTCCAGGCGGGTTTCCAACAACCGGAGGAGGTTTTCCCCGGTGTTGCCCTTCTGGTGGGACGCCGCATCGAACAAACGGCGAAATTGGCGTTCCAACACGCCGGTCATCCGGCGCGCTTTCTGCTTCTCGCGCAGACGCTTGGCGTATTCCGTGGGTTTGGTTCCCCGGCGGCGGGCGTGCTGCCCCGGCGGTACCGCGGCGCCTTCCTTATCGATCGGGCACTTCGAAAAGCACCGATCGCCCTTCAAAAAAAGCTTCACGCCTTCGCGGCGGCAGAGCTTGCAAACGGGTCCAGTGTATCGAGCCACAACGTTCTCCTTGGGGGGTTAGACGCGGCGGGCCTTGGGAGGCCGGCAACCGTCGTGGGGAATGGGGGTCACGTCTTTGATGGAGGTCACCACCAAGCCCGCGGCTTGAAGCGCCCGGATGGCGGTTTCCCGTCCCGACCCCGGACCTTTGACGAACACGGACACGCTCTTCACGCCGAGCGCGACCGCCTTTTTGGCGGCGGCGTCCGCGGTGACTTGCGCGGCGAACGGCGTGCCTTTTTTGGTGCCTTTGAACCCGGCGCTGCCCGCCGTGGCCCAGACGATGGCGTTGCCGCGCTCGTCGGTGATGTTGACGATCGTGTTGTTGAAGGACGATTGAATGTACACGCGCGCGTTGACGATGTCCCGCCAAATCTTTTTCTTGCCTTTGGGGGCGGACGCCGGGGCTTTGGCGGCCGGTTTGGCCGCGGCTTTGGCGGCGTCTTTCTTCGCTTCGGGTTGATCAGCCATGGATTCTCCTCGGTAAACCTATTTCGCCGCGGCGGTGGCCGGGGCGGCGGTGGTGCCGGGCTTCGCGGAGCCGACGGTGCGCCGTCGCCCGCGCCGGGTGCGCGCGTTCGATTTCGTTCGTTGGCCCCGGGCCGGCAGGTTGCGCCGGTGCCGCGAGCCGCGGTAGGAACCGATTTCGATGAGGCGGCGGATGGTGCCGTTGATTTCCCGGCGCAAATCGCCTTCCACTTTGTAGTTCTTGGTCAATTCGGTGTTGATCTTGTTGACTTCCGCCTCGGTCAAATCCTTGACCCGGGTCGACGGATTGACCCCGGTCTCCCCGCAGATGAGAAGGGAGCGGTGAGCCCCGATGCCGTAGAGATACCGCAGCGCGACATCAACGCGCTTTTGTTTGGGAAGATCGATTCCCGCGACGCGAGCCATGTGAGTCCTCCTTAACCTTGCCGCTGCTTGTGGCGCGGGTTGGAACAAAGAATGTAGAGTTTCCGGTGCCGGCGCTGAACGCGGCACTTGTCGCAAATCGGTTTCACGGACGCACGAACTTTCATTTTATTTCTCCCTGTAGGTGATGCGGCCCCGGGTCAGGTCGTAGGGGGACAATTCCACCTTGACCTTGTCGCCGGGCAAAATTTTGATGTAATGCATGCGCATTTTTCCCGAAATGTGCGCCAACACCTTGTGGCCGCCTTCGATTTCCAGGCGGAACATGGCGTTGGGCAACGCTTCGAGAACGCGACCTTCCACTTCGATTTTTTCTTCTTTTGTCATAAATTTTTTCGCGCTCAGCGCGTCCCGGCCGCCTTGAGGGCCGCGCCCGCCGCGCGGGTCAGCACTTCCGGCCCCTCCGCGGTGATCGCCACCGTGTGTTCGAAATGGGCCGAGGCCCGCCGGTCGTCCGTGACCACCGTCCAGCCGTCGTTCAGAACGCGCACCTTGTGCGTGCCCAGATTGAACATGGGCTCCAGGGCCAGCACCAGACCCACTTCCAGCCGCAGGCCCGTGCCCGCCGTTCCGTAATTGGGCACCGCGGGCTCCTCGTGCATTTGCCGACCGATGCCGTGCCCCACAAAATCCCGAACCACGCCGTAGCCCCGGGCGTCGGCGACCGATTGAATGGCGTGGGAAATGTCCCCGAGCCGGTTTCCCGCCCGGGCTTGGGCGATGCCCCGTTCCAGGGACTCCGCCGTCGCCTTTAAAAGATCCGTCAACGCGGGGTCCACCCGTCCCACCGGGAAGGTGGCGGCCGTGTCCCCCACAAAACCGTCGAGGGTGGCGCCCACGTCGATCCCCACGACGTCGCCCTCTTTCAAAACGCGCTGGGCGCTCGGAATGCCGTGGACCACTTCCTCGTTGATCGACGCGCAGATGGTGGCGGGGTATCCCCGGTAACCCACAAAGGTCGGGATCCCGCCCCCGCCGCGAATCACTTTTTCCGCGATCCGATCCAAATCTTTCGTCGTGACCCCGGGGGCCACGGCGCGCCCCGCTTCCGCCAGGGCTTGAGCCGCCAAGGCGCCCGCCCGGCGCATGCGGGCCAGGTCGGACTCGGATTTTAATTCAATCCGTCGCGCGGCGTCCGCCACCGCTCACGCCTTGGGCAGGGCGTCCAAAACGTTGAAAATGGCGCGCTGAACGTCGGCCACCGATTGGGCGGCCGAAATCTTTTCCAACACCCCGAGACCCCGGTAGTAGGAAATCAGGGGTTCGGTCAAATTGTTGTACACCACCAACCGCTTCTCGACGGTGTCGGGACGGTCGTCTTCCCGCTGAATGATCTTTTCGCCGTCCACGTCGCAAACATCGGCCTGCCGGGGCGCCTGGGTGAGCAGATTGTAGACCTTCCCGCATTTCGGGCAGGAGCGGCGGCTGGAGAGGCGCTGGACGACCTCTTTTTCCGACAAATCCATGTAAAGAACCTTGTCCAGGGTGCGGTGGGCGCCGTTCAAGAAGGCGTCCAAGCCCTCGGCCTGGGAAACCGTCCGGGGAAACCCGTCCAGGATGAAGCCCGGCGCGCAGTCGGCCGCGGCCAGACGGGCCGTGACGATCTCGAGCACCAGCTCGTCCGGCACCAGGCGGCCGGAACTCACGTACTGCTGGACCTTGAGGCCCAGGGGCGAAGAAGTCGCCATCTCGTGACGGAAAATGTCCCCCGTGGAGATGTGCGGCACGCCGTAACGGGCGGAAAGCGGTTTGGCCTGGGTGCCTTTTCCCGACCCGGGGGCGCCCAACAGGACGATGTTCATCGTTTCCCTCCAGGGGAAAAAATCACTGGGAAGCGGCGCCCACGTTGAACCAGCGCCCCTTGACCCGCCCGGCCTTGGAAAACCCCTCGTAGTGCCGCATGATCAAATGGGATTCCAATTGACCCACGGTGTCCAGCGCCACGCCCACGACGATCAAAATCGACGTTCCGCCGAAGCTGAAGGGGGTGTTGAGAAAGCGCTGGAGCAAGTCCGGCAGGATCGCCAGGGCGGCCACGAACACCGCGCCGCCGAGCGTCACCCGGGCCAGGACCGTGCTGATGTGGGCCGCCGTGGGCTCCCCCGGCCGGATGCCCGGGATGAAGGCGCCGGCCTTCTTCAAATTGTCGGCCATGTCGATGGGGTTGATGGAGACCGAGTTATAAAAATAGCAAAAGAAGATGATCAAGCCCGCGTAGAGCATCTCGTACCACCAGGCCCGGTGGTTCCAAAATTCCAAAACCTTTTTGGCCCAGGCGCCGTCGTGGTTGAAGGACGCCACGGTCACCGGAACGCTCAAAAGCGAAATGGCGAAGATCACGGCGATCACGCCGGATTGGTCGACCTTGAGCGGCAAAAAGGTGCTGGCCCCGCCGAACATCCGGCGGCCCACCATGCGGCGGGCGTGCTGGACGGGGATCTTGCGCTGCGCGGTTTCCACCCAGACCACCAGGCCCATCACGACGATGATGAAGGCGCCGATGGCCACCGTGCCCACCAGGGACCGTTGTTGAAGTTGAAAGACCTCCGTCACCATGTTGCGGACGGCGCCGGGCAGGCGGTCAACAATGCCGGTGAAAATCATGAGCGAGGTGCCGTTGCCGATGCCGCGCTCGGTGATCTGTTCGCCCAGCCACATCATGAAGATCGTGCCGGTGGCCAGGGTGACGACCGTCGTGAACATGAAGAGAGCGCCCGGGTCCCGCACCACGGGAATGTCGCCCGGCAGCTGGATCTTGGTGATGAGCGTCGTCAACCCGAAGGACTGGATCAGCGCCAGAAAGAGGGTGAAGTACCGCGTGATCTGGTTGAGCTTTTTCCGCCCCGTCTCGCCTTCCTTGGCCAACCGGTCCAAGTAGGGAATGACGTGGGCCCCCTGCAACAAGCTCATGATGATGGAGGAGTTGATGTACGGCACGACCCCCATGGCCAGAATCGACATGCGGCCCAGGGCGCCGCCCGAAAACATGTCGAGGAAACCCAGGAACGCGTTGGATTGGGATTTAAAGAGCTGTTGAAGGGCCGCCGCTTCGATCCCCGGAATGGGGATGGCGACGCCGACGCGGTAGATCGCCAAAATCCCCAGGGTGAAGAAGACCCGCTTGCGCAGGTCGGGAATTTTGAAAACGTCCGCGAAGGTTTGCATGGATCGGCCGGGTTATTTCGACGCGGAAATCAGTTCCGCTTTGCCGCCGGCCGATTCGATCTTTTTCTTGGCGCCCGCCGAGAAGGCGTTGGCCTTCACGTGATACGCCCGGGACAGATCGCCGTCCCCCAAAATCTTGATCGGCCCGCGGGAGCGGACCAGACCGGCCGCCCGCAACGACTCGGGCGTGACTTCGCCGGCCTTGGCGAAAAAAGTCATCAGGTCGCCGACGTTGACCAGTTCGTAGCTTTTGCGGAAAGCGGTGTTGTTGAAACCGCGCTTGGGAATGCGCCGAATAAGCGGGATCTGGCCGCCTTCGAAACCGGCGCCCAGGGAACCGTCGCCGGAACGGGCCGTCTGGCCCTTGAAACCGCGGGTGGAGCCTTTGCCGCCGTGCCCGGAGCCTTCGCCCCGGCCCACGATTTTGCGGCGGTGCCGGGAGCCCGGTGCGGGTTTGATGGTCGTGACGCGAATCATGGTCGTCCTCGTTAGACGCCCGCGGGTGCGGGGGCGGCCGTCGTCGACGCCGGGAGCGTTTTGCCCCGGAGACGGGCCACGTCTTCTTTCGTTTGGAGATTCTTGAGCGCTTCGATGGTGGCGTACACCACGTTGAACGGGTTGGCGCTGCGAAGCGACTTCGTGAGCACGTCCCGGACGCCGACGGCTTCCAGCACCGCGCGGACGCTGCCGCCCGCGATGACGCCGGTTCCCGGGGCGGCGGGCTTGATCAACACCGTGCCCGCGCCGAAAATGCCGGTCACTTCGTGGGGGATCGTCGCGCCCTTCAGCGGGGCGCGGATGATCGTCTTCTTGGCGTGCTGCACGGCCTTTTGAATGGCGGCCTGGACTTCCTTGGCCTTGCCCATGGCCGCGCCGACGTGGCCGGCCTGGTCGCCGACCACCACCAACGCGTTGAAGGAAAATCGCTTACCGCCCTTCACCACTTTGGCCACCCGGTTGATGGCCACGACGGTTTCTTTCAGGTTCAAGCTGTTTGCATCGATTCGCGCCACGCGTGATCTCCTTAAAACTGCAGTCCGGCGGCGCGGGCGCCGTCGGCGACCGCTTTGATCCGTCCGTGGTAGGGCCGACCGCCCCGGTCGAAAACGACCTGGGAGATGTTCAGGCCCTTGGCCCGTTCCCCGATGGAACGCCCGATTTTCTCGGCGGCCGACACCGTGGCCCCGAGGGCTTTCTTGTCGCCCGGCATGACCGACGAGGCCGCGGCCAGGGTCTTGCCGGCCACGTCGTCGATGATTTGGGCGTAAATGTGTTTCTGCGAGCGGAAGACCGACAACCGCGGACGCGCCGCGGTGCCGAACACTTTCGCCCGGGTGCGCGCCTTGCGGAACGCGTAACGCGCTTGGGGGGACTTGAGGCTCATTTCTTCGCTCCTGCCGCTCCGCCCGCCGCGCCGGCGGCGGCTTTGCCGGCTTTGCGCCGCACCACTTCGTTGGCGTAGCGGATGCCCACGGGCTCGTTGTTGGCCCAGTAAACGCCGGGCTTTCGAAATTCACGGATCTCGGCGGCCACCTGGCCCACCAGCTCCTTGTCCGCGCCCTGCACGACGATGGTCGTCTGCTTGGCGTCCACCGTCAGCTTGATGCCCGCCGGGACGGTGTATTCGATGGGATGGGAATACCCCAGGGTCATGTGCAAATGGTTGCCCGTCAGCGTCGCGCGGAAACCGACGCCGCCGATGCGGAGCTCCTTCTGGAACCCCTTGGCGGTGCCTTCCACCATGTTGAGCAGAAGCTTGCGGAGGGTGCCGTGCAGGGCCCGCTGGGTGGTGCTGTCGTTGGCCCGGGCCACCGTGAGGACGCCGCCGTCCACCTTGGCGGAAATGCCCTGAGGGAGCGCCCGCGTGAGCGTGCCCAGGGGGCCGGCCACGCTGACTTTGGGACCGTCAACGGAGACTTTGACCTTCTCCGGTAGGACGATGGGTTTGCGACCGAGGCGGCTCACGGGATCACCACACCTGGGCGAGGACTTCGCCGCCCAGCTTCGCTTTGCGCGATTGGCGGTCGGTCATCAGGCCCTGGGACGTCGAGACGATGGAAATGCCCAGCCCGCCGCGCAGTTTGCCCAGCTTCTCGTAGCCCTTGTACTGGCGGAGGCCGGGACGGGAAATGCGCTTGACGCCGCGGATGACGCGGGTCTTGTTCGGGAGGTATTTCATGAAAATGCGGAGGACGCCCTGCTTGCGGTCGGGGAGCACCTTGTAGTCGGCGATGTACCCTTCTTCCTTCAAGATATGGGCCACTTCCTTCTTCAGGCTCGACGAAGGAAGATCGATGCGTTCCATAAATTTATGGTTCGCGTTGGTGATCATGGCAAACATGTCGCTGACGGGATCAAAACTCATAACTCATCGTCTCTCTTTGTGTGAAGTAACTACCAACTGGACTTCGTGACGCCGGGCAGTTCCCCGCGGAGCGCCAAGGTTCTCAAGCAAATCCGGCACAACCCAAAATCCCGATAGAAACCCCGGGGCCGTCCGCACAGCCGGCACCGGCTCCGATGCCGGACCGCGAATTTCTGCGGTTTCCGCGTTTTCGCTACCCACGCCTTCGTCGCCATCGGTGTCTCCTTAGTTCAAAGCCGCTTTGCGGTCGCGCTTGAACGGCATGCCGAGGAGGATCAAGAGCTCCCGGGCGGTGTCGTCCCGCTGGGCGTCGGTCACGATCGTGATGTTCATGCCGCGCGCCTTGTCCGATTTGTCCAAACTGATTTCGGGGAACACGTACTGCTCGGTGAGCCCCAGATTGAAATTGCCCCGGCCGTCGAACCCGCGCCGCGGGTCGAGGCCCTGGAAGTCCCGGATGCGGGGCATGGCCACGTTCACCAGCCGGTCCAGGAATTCCCACATGCGGGCGCCGCGCAGCGTGACGCGCAGGCCGATGGGCATGCCTTCCCGAAGTTTGAAGTTCGAGATGGATTTTTTGGAACGCCGCACCTCGGCTTTTTGGCCCGCGATGGCGGTCAATTCGTCGGCGGCCAGGTCCATGACCTTGGCGTTTTCGCGCGCTTCGCTGACGCCGATGTTGACGACGATCTTTTTGACGCGCGGCACCTGGAAGGGGTTCTCCCAGGAAAATTTCTTCATCATCTCCGGAACCACCTGCTTTTGGAAGGCGGCTTTGAGCCGGGGCTCAGGGGCGGTGCTTTTCGTGGCGGTGGACATGGGTTCCTCGAACCTACCCGACCATCTCGCCGCAGTTGCGGCAGACGCGGGCTTTGGTGCCGTCGGACAAGGCGCCGGCCTTGGGCCGGGCGGTCCGCTTGCATTTGGGGCAAACCAGCATCACCTTGGACATGGGCAGGAACGCTTCCTGCTCCTTGACGCCGCCGGGGTTCTGCGGCGTCCCTTTGGTGTGGCGTTTGACCAGATTGAGTTTCGCGACCAGCACGCGGCGCCCCGCGAGGTCGACGTCGAGCACTTCCCCTTCTTTGCCGCGGTCTTTCCCGGCCAGAATCCGGACTTTGTCTTTTTTGCGTACGGTGGCCAGGGCCATTACACGACCTCCGGAGCGAGGGAGATGATCTTCAAATAGTTCTTTTCGCGCAGTTCCCGGGCGATGGGGCCGAAAATACGCGTGCCCCGCGGCTCGCCGTTCTCGTCGATCAGGACGCCGGCGTTGTCATCGAAGCGGACGTAGCTGCCGTCCGGACGGCGCTTTTCCTTGCGGGTGCGGACGACCACGCACTTCACCACTTCGCCCTTCTTGATGTTGGAGTCGGCCAGGGCGTTCTGCACCGAGGCGGTCACCACGTCGCCCAGATAGGCGTAGCGGCGCCGCGATCCGCCGTGCATGCGGAACACCCGCACCAAGCGGGCGCCCGAGTTGTCGGCGACTTTCAAAATGCTTCGTTCTTGAATCACGACTTCCCTCCCAGGGACGCGTCGACGCCTTGCGCCACGCCGGCCCGCTCCAGGATCTTCACCAGGCGCCACCGCTTCTGCTTCGAGAGGGCGCGCGTGGCCATCACCGAAATCCGGTCGCCGGCTTTGCTTTCGTTGTTCTCGTCGTGGGCGTAGACTTTGGAGGTGCGGATGAGCACTTTGCCGTACAGCGCGTGCCGCAACCGGCGCTCCACTTCCACCACGCGGGTCTTGTTCATTTTGTCGGAAAGGACCACCCCTTCCAACGTCTTGCGATCGGCGCGTTCCACTTTGGTCGTCACGCGTTGTCCCCTTTCTGCTTCAAAAACGTCATCGCCCGGGCGATGTTCCGCCGGGTGGTGCGGATTTCCCGATGGTTTTTCAACGGGGCCGTCGCGTTTTGAAAGCGAAGCTGAAAAAGCTTGTCCCGCGATTCCTGCAGTTTCACCCGGAGTTCGTCCTTCGACAATTCCCCGAAATTCACGTCTTCTTTCTTTTTCGCCATGGCGCGCTCTCTTAGAAATGATCGCGCTGGACAAAGCGCGTTTTGATGGGCAGCTTGTGGCCGGCCAGGGTCATGGCCTGCTTCGCCACCTCGGCGGTCACGCCTTCTATTTCAAACAGGACGCGGCCCGGCTTCACGACGGCCACCCAGAACTCGGGGTTGCCTTTTCCTTTTCCCATCCGGGTTTCGGCCGGCTTCTTGGACACGGGCTTGTCGGGGAAAATGCGGATCCAGACTTTGCCGCCTTTTTTCAAAAATCGCGCCAGGGTCACGCGGACGGCTTCGATCTGCCGGGCGGTGATCCAATGGGCTTCCAGGGCCTGGAGGCCGAACTCGCCGAAGGACACGAAGGCCCCGGCCTTGGTGCAGCCCTTCATGCGGCCGCGTTGGGATTTGCGGTATTTGACCCGGGTCGGCATCAACATGTTATTTCTTCCCTTCCAGCTCGGTGCGCTTGCGCGCTTCCGTTTCTTCCTGCTCGACGGCCTTCATCACCTCTTCCTCGATGACTTCGGCGTCGGCGGCGGGCTCGAGCGCCAGCACGGGTTCCGCCGTGTCCAGCCCCTGCTCGGCTTTCTTGGCCAATTCTTCCTTTTCCTTCTCTTCGATGACGCGCACTTCTTCCATGAGGTCCGCGTCGGTCTTCTTGAAGAGTTCCTTCCGGAACACCCAGGTTTTGACGCCGATGGTGCCCATGTTGATGCGGGCTTCGGTGAAACCGTAGTCGATGTCGGCCCGGAAGGTTTGGAGCGGCACGCGGCCTTCCTTGAGCCATTCGGTGCGGGCGATTTCGGCGCCGCCCAGACGGCCGGCCACCTGGATCTTGATCCCGAGGGCCCCGGCCTGCATGGCGCGCTCGATGGAGCGCTTCATGGCGCGGCGGAAACCGACCTGCTTTTCCAACTGCATGGCCACGCCTTCGGCCACCAGCTGGGCGTCGACTTCGGGCTTCTTGATCTCGATGATTTCGATGCGGGTCTTGAGGCTCGTCATGTCTTCGATGACGGACCGCAGGCCTTCGATGTCGGCGCCTTTTTTACCGATGACCAAACCGGGGCGCGCGGTGTAAATGTTGACGCGCAGGTACTTGCCCGTGCGTTCGATGCCGATTTTGGAGACCGCGGCCAGCTTCAGGCGGCCCTTCAAAAATTTTCGGATCTTCTGATCCTCTTCGATCAAGGAGGGCATCTCCTTGAGGTTCAGCCACTTCGAATCCCAGTCGCGGATGTAGCCGAGCCGGATGCCTTTGGGGTGTGTTTTGTGACCCATGAGAAAGTGTTATCCCTTCGCTAATTGTCGCTCACGGTGATCGTGAGATGACTGGTTTTGCGTTTGAACATCGCGCGGGCGCCCATCGCTTTGGGCATCACGCGTTTGAGCGCCGGGCCGTGGTTCACCCAGGCCTGAGCCACTTTGAGGCGGGCGGGGTCCGCGTTCTTCCCCGCGTTGGCAACGGCGCTTTTCAGCGTCTTGCCGACCAACACCCGGCAAGCCCGGGGGACCCAGGGGAGCATCCCCATGGCGTCGACCACGGACTTTCCGCGGATGAGCCCCAACACCTGGCCCACCTTCCGGTAGGAATATCGGGCGAATCGAGCGTGCGCAATGGCTTGCATAGGTCGTCCTTACGTTTTCGCCGCGGCTTCTTTGGTGTGCGCTTCGCCGTGGCCTCGGAAATAGCGGGTGGGGGCGAACTCGCCCAGGCGGTGGCCCACCATCTGCTCGGTGATGAAAATCGGCTGGTGCTTTTTGCCGTTGTGGATCGCGATCGTCAAGCCCACGAATTCGGGGCTGATCATGCTGGCCCGGGCCCAGGTCTTGATGGGCTTTTTGTCGCCGGCCGCGCGGGCGGCTTGAACCTTTTCCTGCAGGTTCGAGTCGACGAACGGGCCCTTTTTCTGAGAACGGCTCATGGGGGCTCCTTACGCTTGCTCGGCGCCGTCGGTGCGGCGGCGGATGATCATCCAGTGGTGCTGCTTGTCCGACCGGGTCTTGTAACCCTTGGCCGGTTGGTTCCACGGCGACCGGGGCTGGTTGTTCCCCTTGGACCGGCCGCGGCCGCCGCCGTGCGGGTGGTCCACCGCGTTCATGGCCGTGCCGCGAACGTGGGACTTGAACCCGCGATGGCGATTGCGCCCCGCGTTGCCGATGGTCAAATTTTCGTGCTCGGTGTTGCCCACCTGGCCGATGGTGGCCATGCCGCCGTCCGGCACCAGGCGGATTTCGCCCGAGGGCATCTTGATCGTCACGTAGCCGCCTTCGCGGGCCATGATCTGGACCGAGGCGCCGGCCGAGCGCGCGAACTGGGCGCCGTTGCCGGGCACCATTTCCACCGCGTGCACGATCGTGCCGACGGGGATGTTGGCCAGGGGCAGGGCGTTGCCGTTCTTGATTTCGGCCGTCGGGCCGGACATCAGGACGTCGCCCGGCTTGATGCCGACGGGCTGCAGGATGTAGCGCTTCTCGCCGTCCCGGTAGTGGAGCAGGGCCAGGCGGGCGGAGCGGTTCGGGTCGTACTCGATGGCCGCGACTTTGGCCGGCACGCCGAACTTTTCGCGCTTGAAATCGATGACGCGGTACATCCGTTTGTGCCCGCCGCCGCGGAAGCGGACCATGACTTGACCGGTGTTGTTGCGGCCGCCTTTTTTGGTGAGCGGACGCAGGAGGGCTTTCTCGGGCGTGGTCTTGGTGATCTCCGAAAAGTCCTCGACGGTGATGAACCGTCGCGACGGGGTGTAGGCTTTAAAGGATTTCATCGGCATGGCGTTTTCTTTCCCCGGTTATTTCGCGGGTTCCGCGTATTTGATTTCTTGGCCGGCCTTGAGCTTCACGATGGCCTTTTTCCAAGAGGATTGGTAGCCGGCGTGGGCGCCGCGACGGCGGAGCTTGCCCGGCACGTTCATGGTGTTCACGTCGAGCACGTCCACCTTGAAGGCGGACTGCACGGCTTCCCGAATTTGGCCCTTGGTGGCGCCCGGGTCGACTTCAAAAACGTATTTGTTCTGTTCGCGCAACTGCGTCGTGCGCTCGGTGACGAGCGGCCGACGAAGAACGTCCGCCAGGGGCATCATGTCAGTTCGCCTCCGCCGCGCCGACGAGGCGCTGGGTGATTTGTTCGAGGGCCGCGCGGGTGAACACCAACTCGTCGGCCAGCATCGCGTTGTAGCTGTTGAGGTCCTGGGCGCGGCAGACCCTCAAATCCGCCAGGTTGCGCGCGGCGCGGAGCAGGGTCGGGCTGAGGGCCGTCACCACCACGACGGACTTGGGCGCCAATTTCAGACCGCGCGCCAATTCCGCGGCGGCTTTCGTCTTGGCCTCTTTCACGTCGAAATCTTCGATGACCCGGAGCTTGCCGGCGGTGGCGAAATCCGACAACACGGCCTTGAGCGCCAGTCGGCGCTTGGCCGGGGGAACCGCCTGGTAATAGCTGCGCGGCTTGGGACCGAAAATGATGCCGCCGTGGCGCCACAGGGGCGACCGAATGGACCCCGACCGGGCGCGGCCGGTGTGTTTTTGCTTCCAGGGCTTCAAACCGCCGCCGGACACTTCGCCGCGGGTTTTGGTGGAATGCGTTCCGCGCCGCACGTTGGCCAGGTAGGCGGTGACCACTTCGTGGATCAGGGCGCGCGGGGCCTTCACGCCGAACACGCGCTCGGACAGGTCGGCGCTGCCGACCTTGGACCCTTTGTTGTTGATGACGTCAACGGTCAAAGACATAAATTCCTCTTATTTCTTCTCGGGCTTCGCGGCCTTGGCCGGGGCCTTGGCGGCTTTTTTCGCCGCGGCGGCCGCGACGGCTTTCTTGGCGCGGCGGGGCCGCGTGGTTTGATACACCGACACGCAGGTTCCGTCCGGACCGGGCACGGAGCCGCGGAGCAGCAGCAAATTCTGATCGGGGTCCACGCTCACGACTTCGAGGCGCTGGACGGTTTTCCACTCGGAGCCCATGTGGCCGGGGCCGCGTTTGCCGGGCCACACGCGTTCGCGGCCCGAGGAGCCGGGCGCGCGCCATCGGTCCGATTGACCGTGGGTCTTGGGACCGCCTTTGAAACGGTGGCGCTTCACGGCGCCGGCGAACCCCTTGCCTTTGATGATGCCGGACACGTCCACGGCGTCGCCCGCGGCGAACTGGTCCACGTGCACGGTCTGCCCGGCGGTGAACCCGTCGGTCTTGGGCACGCGGAATTCCCGCAGCCAGCGCGACATCGGCACGTTGGCCGCGGCGAAGTGGCCGGATTCCGGCTTGTTGATGTTCTTCGCCTTCACGTCGCCCAACCCCAGCTGGACGGCCTCGTAGCCGTTTTTCGCCTGGGTCACGACGCGCACCACGCGGCAGGCGGCCGATTCCAACACGGTGACGGGAATGAATTCCCCTTTGGGGTTGTACACCCGGGTCATCCCGATTTTCTTCGCCAGGATGGCTTTCAGCGCCGGGGCTTTCCCGGGCTGGGCCGTGGCGTCTGTCGCTTTTGGTTCGGTCGCTTGTTCCGTCATGGGTTCAACCTAAAGTTTAATCTCCACGTCCACACCCGCCGGCAAATCGAGTTTCATCATTTCCTCGACGGTTTTGGCCGTGGGCTCGAGAATGTCCACCAACCGCTTATGAATGCGCATTTCAAATTGTTCGCGCGATTTCTTGTCCGTGTGCACCGATCGGTTCACGGTGTACTTCTTGATCTGCGTCGGCAGGAGCACCGGGCCGGCCAGGGCCGCGCCGGTGCGTTGGGCCGTTTCGACGATCTTCGCGAGCGAGTCGTCCAACATCCGGTGGTCATAGGCCCGAAGGCGGATGCGAATCTTCTGCTGGGCGGCGGGGGCGGGAGCGCTCATGTCAGTTCACCGAGAAGACGCAGTCCACGGACCCGTCGGCCCGGGCGTCCACCACGCGGAGCGTCACTTCGTGACGTCCGTCGAACATTTCCACTTCCACCGTCGCTGTCGTCATAGCCCTCGTCCTTACGCCAAAATTTCGGTGACGACGCCGGCGCCCACCGTGTGGCCGCCTTCGCGGATCGCGAACCGCACGTTCTTCTCCA
>DAOQNO010000010.1:0-15237 GCA_035332125.1 Elusimicrobiota bacterium
AATTGTCGACGCGGCCCGGGCCGTGGCGCGGGCGGGGGAAAGCATCACCGAGGAATCCATCGCGCGCCACCTGTACACCGCTCATTCCCCGGACCCCGACTTGGTGGTGCGGACGTCGGGAGAATTTCGTCTGTCCAACTTCCTTTTGTGGCAGTCGGCCTACGCCGAAATCCACGTCACGCCGACCTTCTGGCCCGACTTCCGTCGACGCGAATTGGTGCTGGCTCTGTTGGATTACCAGCGGCGGGAACGCCGTTTCGGGGCGGCCTGACCGTGGTTCTTCCGCGCGTCCTCACGGCGTTGGTCCTGGGGCCCCTCTTCCTTTGGGTCCTCTATTTGGGAAGCATTCCGTTTCTGATCTTTATGGGCACGCTGATCCTGCTGGGCCTTTGGGAGTTTCACTCCATGGCCGAGGCGGGCGGTCACGCCAATCAATCGGTCACGGGAATCGCCGCGGCCCTCCTGGTCACCCTGTCCCTCCTGTTTCCGGGCCTGCGGGGCGACGCCCCCTTTTGCGCCCAGGCGCCGGCCTTTTCCCTGACCCTCGCCGCGGCCCTCATGATCTTCCGGGAATTGGGGCGGTCGGACAAAAGCCTGTCCATGTTGCGAATGGCGATGACCTGCGCGGGCGTGATGTTAATCGCCTGGCCCCTGGGCGGGTTCATCCTTTTGCGCGAAGCCCGGGGCGCCACGCCGGAACTGTTCCACGCCGGACGGTCCGCCGCTTTTTTCCTCGTGGCCTTGATTTGGACCCAAGACACCGCCGCCTGGGCCGTGGGCATGACGCTGGGAAAACACCGCCTGGCCCCCCAGGTGAGCCCGAAAAAGTCCTGGGAAGGCGCCGTGGGAGGCCTCCTGGCGGCGGTCCTGGTTTCCCTCTTTCTCCGGGAAGGTTGGATGAAATCCCTTTTCGGCCGGGGGGAAACCGTGCTGGTGGCGATCGTGCTTGGAATTCTCGCCCAGGCCTCGGACCTGGCGGAATCCCTTTTTAAGCGGTGTTTCGGGGTCAAGGATTCTTCGGGCCTGCTCCCGGGCCACGGGGGAATACTCGACCGCTTCGACTCCTTTCTGCTCTCGGGACCGGTCCTTTATTTCTACCTGATCTCCGTCGGCCGGATTCTTTGATGCGCCGCCTGGTTCTTTTGGGGTCGACGGGATCCATCGGCGTCAATACCTTGGACTGCGTGCGTCGCCTGAGCCGCGCCGGCGAACGCTGGTCCCTTCGGGGGCTCTCGGCCTTCTCCAACCTCGATAAACTCAAAGACCAAATCCGGGAATTTCGGCCGCCGCGGGCCGTGGTGGGCACCGACGAAGGGGCCATCGCCCTGCGGGCGTGGCTTCGGTCCCGACGGATTGCGTGCCGGGTGGACGTCGGGGTGGAGGGGTTGGTCGATTTGGCCCGCGAGGCGTCCGCCGATTTGGTGGTTTCGGCGGTGGTCGGTTCCGTGGGTCTTCGGCCGCTCTTGGCCGCCGTTCAAGCGGGGAAAAAAATCGCCCTGGCGAACAAAGAGGCCCTCATCGTCGCCGGCGATTTATTGATGAAGGCCGCTCGACGGCACGGCGCGGAGCTTCTGCCCATCGACAGCGAACATTCGGCCATATTTCAATGCCTGAACGGCGCCGGGCCGCGGTCCGTACGGCGACTGATCCTCACGGCTTCCGGCGGCGCTTTTTACCGTCGAAGAGGGTCGTTGGACACCGTCACGCCCCGGGAAGCCCTCGACCACCCGACCTGGAAAATGGGAAAGAAGATCACCGTCGATTGCGCCACCCTGACGAACAAAGGCCTGGAGGCCATCGAAGCCCATCACTTGTTTCAGGTGCCGCTGGACCGCATCGACATCGTCGTCCATCCCCAATCCATCGTGCATTCCCTCGTGGAATTCAACGACGGCGCCGTCTTGGCCCAATTGTCCCATCCGGACATGCGCCTCCCGATTCAATACGCCCTGACCCACCCCGAACGTCGGCCGACGCCCCTGAAGACGCTTCGATTGGAGGAAATGGGTCGGCTGGACTTCCACCGGCCCGACTTTGGCCGTTTCCCGAGCCTTTCCCTCGCCCTCGCGGCCGGCCGTCGGGGGGGAACCTGGCCCGCGGTTTTTAACGGCGCCAACGAAGTGGCCGTCCACGCCTTTTTAAACGGCGAATTGTCCTTCACCGGAATTCCGACTTTGTGCCGGCGGGTCCTCACCGCCCACCGGCCCGCGTCCCGAACCCCTGGCGAAGACGCCGGGTTATCCGCTATTCTTAGAGCCGATTCCTGGGCCCGGGAAAAAGCCCGGACCCTGATCGACCGGGAGAAAAAATGATCTCTTTCTTGATGGGCTCCGCCAGCGTGTTGATCGCCTTCGGTCTCGTGATTTTTGTCCACGAGTTCGGCCACTTCATCGTCGCGAAGAAATCCGGCGTGAAAGTGGATCGTTTTTCCTTTGGCCTCGGCCCCGAACTTTTCGGCTTTACCTGGGGAGAAACGCGTTACTGCGTGGCCTGGATTCCCCTGGGCGGGGAGGTCCGGATGGCGGGGGAAATGGACCCCGGCGCGGAACCGGCGGCGCCCCGGGATCCCCGGGAATTTTTCGCCAAACCGTGGTACCGCCGGATTCCCATTGTCGTCGCGGGCCCCGCGATGAATTACCTCTTGGCGTTTTTGCTTTTCAGCCTGGTTTTCTTCGCCTGGGGAAACCCGAGCCTGTCCCCGGACGCGGTCGTGGGCGACGTGGCCGAGGGTTTTCCCGCCCAATCCGCCGGGCTTCGCCCGGGAGACCGGGTGCTGTCCATCGACGGCCTCGCCGTGGCCCAATGGAAGGATTTGGCCCAGGCCATTCACGAACGCGCCGACCGGCCCGTGACGCTGGAGGTGCGGCGGGCCGGAACGGACCCGGCGGCCGCGGCGGTCCGGGTTCAATTGACCCCGCGCCGGGACCCGGCCACGGGGCACGGGTTGATCGGCATCACGCCTCTCACGGTCTATGAGAAGATGGGGCTGTGGGCCTCCTTTCGCCAGGGGGGGTTCCAAACCGTCTTCTGGAGTCTTCACACCCTGGATTACCTCAAGGACCGCTTGGTTCGCCGGGAAAAACCGGAGCTCTCCGGCCCCGTCGGCATCGCGGCGGTGATTTCCAAATCCGCCCGCAGCGGGCTTCAGGACTATATTTTCCTCATCGCCATGATTTCCCTGGGCATCGGCCTGTTCAACTTGTTTCCCATCCCCATGTTGGACGGCGGCCATTTGATGTTCTATCTGATCGAAGGCCTCGTACGGCGGCCCGTCAGCCGCCGGGTGGTTCAAACCGCCAACGCCGTGGGCCTCTCGGTTCTTCTGGGCATTTTGGTTTTCGCCACCTATTCGGACATCCAACGCCTGCGGGGCGGCGACGCGCCCGCGGCCACCGGAAACAAATAATGCGCCTTTCCCGCTATCTACTGCCCACGCTGAAAGAATTGCCATCGGACGCGGATACCCCCTCGGCGCGCCTGATGCTTCGGTCGGGCATGATCCGAAAGGTGGCGTCGGGCCTGTACGAATGGTTGCCTTTCGGCCTTCGCGCCCTTCGGAACGTCGAACGCATTGTCCGGGAGGAAATGGACGCGGCGGGGGGCCAGGAAGTCTGGCTCCCAACGCTGCAACCCAAGGAATTGTGGATGGAGTCGGGCCGCTGGCAGGCCTACGGCAAGGAAATGATGCGGCTCAAAGACCGCAAAGACGGTGAGTTTTGCCTGGCCCCCACCGCGGAAGAAGTGATCACCGACCTCGTTCGGCGGGAAGTCCGGTCGTACCGGGAACTCCCGATGCTGCTTTATCAATTCGGTGAAAAATTCCGGGATGAAATCCGGCCCCGTTTCGGCGTCATGCGCGCGCGAGAGTTCTACATGAAGGACGCCTACTCTTTCCACGCCGACGAAGTTGATTTGGAGAAAACCTACCGGGCGGTTTTCGCCGCCTACGAGCGCGTGTTCACCCGCTGCGGCCTCAAATTCCGGCCCGTGGAAGCCCAAACGGGGGCCATCGGCGGCAATTTCTCGCACGAATTCATGGTGTTGGCCGAAACCGGCGAGGAAACCATCGCCGCCTGCGACGAATGCGGCTACGCCGCCAACGTCGAACGGGCCGAATGCCTGGCCCCCGCCGCCGACGGGGAAACCCCCCGGCCGATGGAAGAAGTCGACACGCCGGGCCTGGGCGCGGTGGCCGACGTCGCCAAATTCCTGAACCTGCCGGAGTCCAAATTCCTCAAAACCCAGGTGTATGTGGCCGACGACAAACCCGTCATCGCGCTCCTTCGGGGAGACACGGAATTGAACGAAGCCAAATTGCAAAAAGTCCTGGAGGCCCGGGTCCTTTATCGCGCGGGGGACGACGTGTACCGAAGCGTGGCCGGCTGCGATGTCGGGTACGCGGGCCCCCAGGGACGGTCCGTGCCGGTGATCGTCGATCTGGCCGCCGCGGCCGTCGTGAACGGCGTGTCGGGCGCCAACAAAAATGGACGCCACGTCAAAAACGTGAACGCCCCCCGGGATTACACCGCCGCGCGGGTGGCCGATCTTCGCCTCGTCCGGGAATCGGACCCTTGCCCCCGTTGCGGAAAGCGGCTATCCTTCTTCAAAGGCATCGAGGTCGGCCACACCTTCAAACTGGGGACAAAGTACTCCCAAGCCATGGGCGCGGGTTACTTGACCGAAAAAGGCGCCAAAACACCCTTTCAAATGGGCTGTTACGGAATCGGCGTCAGCCGCGTGGTCGCGGCGGCCCTGGAACAATGCCACGACGACAACGGAATCGTGTGGCCCGAAGCGATCGCGCCCTTTGACGTGGCGATCCTGCCGTTGAATGTTTCGGAGCCCCGGTTGATGGAAACCGCGGAGCGCCTTGAGAAGGAACTGACCGCCCGGGGTTTTCAGGTGTTGTTGGACGATCGGGACCAACGCGCGGGGGTCAAATTCAAAGACGCGGATTTGCTGGGCCTCCCGTGGCGCGTCACGGTGGGGGAGAAAAAATTGGCCGTGGGCCAGGTGGAAATCAAGCGGCGGGGGGCGGCCGACGCCAGCGACGTTGCCATCGAAACGGCGGCCGCGTGGCTGGCCGATCGGCGGGGTCGAAAATCCCCCGAAGCGGTTCCCGCTTAAATCACGACGGAGGAAAACGGTGCCTTTTGACGACACGATGTTCTTGAAGCGCCACGTCGATATCTTGTCCTTTTTCACGGACGACCAGCTGCGCCGCGTCACGGCCGAGATCGACCGGCAAACCTACAACAAGGGCCAGACCGTCGTGTTCCAAGGGGAGATCAGCCACAATTTTCACATCATCAAGCGCGGCAAAATGCAGGTTTTCTCCAAATCCGGCGGCGACCGGGCCCTGGTGGCCGAATTGGGCCCCGGGGATTTTTTCGGTGAAATGTCCCTCTTGGACTCCACGACCGCCAGCGCCACGATTCGGGCGGCGGAAGACGGGTCGGAAATTCTCATGATCTCCCACGACACGTTCAAGCAGTTGCTTCGGGAATTTCCGGCCCTGGAGCTGGCCCTGCGGGACAAAGTGGCCGAACGCCAGCGCCAACGCCACGCCGCCCTTCAAGCCAAGAAACCCGGCGACGCCCCCGCCGGCGGGGGTTCGCCGTTGTGAGGGGACCGATCGCGTCGGGGCCCCTCCCGTGAAAAAACTTTTTGGCGCCGAAGCCCTCATCGGGCTGACCCTCACCCTCCTCATCGGCCTCCTGGCCTATCTCCAACCCGGGTTCACCGAATCCCTGGAACTAAAACTTTACGATTTGCGCCTTCACCTGTCGCCGTCGGCCGCTCCCTCGGACGATATTCGGATGGTCGCCATTGACGACGCCTCCATCGAGGCCGTCGGCCGTTGGCCCTGGGCCCGGGGCGCGGTGGCCGAACTCCTTCGACGGGTCGCGGCGGGGAAACCCAAGGTCATCGGTCTCGACATCATGTATGTCGATCCGGACGCCAACCAGGGGTTGGAAGCCGTTCGCGCCCTCAAAAAAGAATTTTCCGATCTCCTCGCGAAAAGGCGAAAATCGCCGGCCCCCAAGGGACGCGGCGGCAAATCGAAAGTCGGGGCGAACGCCTTGGACGATCTGGAGTCTTTTGAATTGAGCCTGGAAGACACCGAGGAATCGTTGGACAACGACGCCCAACTGGCCGGCGCCCTCGCGCAAACGAAGAACGTCGTCCTGCCGCTGACCTTCGCCACCTTGGACAAACCCCTGGTGGACGAACCGCCGGAGTCGATGGAACGCATGGCCGCGCGGGCGTTGCTGCAGTCCCAAATCGCCAACGACCGGGACCCCCGGGTCACGGAGGGTTTTCAACCGCTTCTCCCGATCCCGGACTTCGCCAAGAACGTCACCGGGATGGGGCATTGCAATATCTTCTCCGACATCGACGGGACCGTTCGGCGGGACACCGTCGTGATCAAATACGCCGGCCAATACCACCCCTCTTTGGCGCTCGAGATGGCCCGCATCGCCCTGAACGTCCCGACCAATAAACTTTCGGTCAATCTGGGCACCGAACTTCGATTGGGGGACCGACGCATTCCCCTGGATTCGGAAAGCCGGTTTTTCATCAAATTCCAGGGCCCCTTCGCCGATCTCAAGAAGGTCTCCGCGGTGGACGTGTTGCGCGACGAGGGGGGGGTGCCGCCCGAAGCCTTTAAAAACAAAATCGTCCTCATCGGCCTGACGGCCCTGGGCGTGGGGAACG
This sequence comes from Elusimicrobiota bacterium, assembly GCA_035332125.1. GTDB lineage: Bacteria > Elusimicrobiota > Elusimicrobia > FEN-1173 > FEN-1173 > JADKIY01. The sequence goes on from DAOQNO010000010.1 coordinate 6,721, forward strand.
TGTTCGTCACCCCGGCCGAATCGACCCACCAGTTCAACGGCGTCATCCTCTCGGCCTTGCAAAACATTTTGGACGGGGATTTTATTTCGCGCCCCCCCTGGGCGGGGACCGCCGAAGCCCTCTGGATTCTATTGCTCGGGCTTGTCGCCACCTTCCTGTGGCCGCACCTGAAAGCCAAGGGCGGATTGGCTGTTTTCCTCGTTCTGCTCGCCGCCACCGTGGGCACGGGGACCTTCCTCTTTGTCGCCCGGGGCTGGTGGTTGAAGATTTTCTACCCGTTGGCCCTGATCCTGCTTTCCTACGGACTGGTCACCGTCCGCCGCTTCTTCTTTGCGGAGGGCCGCAAGGAATTCGTCGAAGCCCAAAGCATCGAGACCAACAAAATGCTCGGCCAGTCCTTCCAAGGCCAGGGCCTCCTCGACATGGCCTTCGCGAAATTCCAGCTGGTCCCGGTGGACGAGGAAATGAAGGGCGTCCTCTACAATCTGGCCCTCGATTTTGAGCGGAAACGCCAATTCAACAAAGCCGCGGTGGTCTACGAACACATCGCGAAAGCCGATCCGAATTTTAAGGACATCAAGGAACGGGCGAAATCCATGAAACAGGCCGGCGAAACCATGATCGCCGGGCCCGGTTTGGGCGGGGGAAAGGAGGGCGGCACCATCGCCATCGCGGGCGGCGCCGCCAAACCGACCCTGGGCCGTTACGAGATTCAAAAAGAGCTGGGCCGCGGTGCCATGGGGGTCGTTTATCTCGGCAAAGACCCCAAGATCAACCGGTCCGTGGCCATCAAAACCCTTCGTTTTGACGACGACATGGACGCCGAAACCGCCAAATTCACGAAGGAACGGTTTTTCCGGGAGGCCGAATCCGCCGGGACGCTGAACCACCCCCACATCATCCGGATTTTCGACGCGGGGGAGGACAACGAAATTTCCTTCATCGCCATGGAGTTGCTGGAGGGGGAGGACCTCAAGAAATACGTCGAAAAAGACCATTTGTTGCCGGTCCCCCAGGTGTTGGAATACGTCGCCCAAATCGCCGACGCTCTGGATTACGCCCACCAAAACGGCGTTGTCCACCGGGACGTGAAACCGGCCAACATCATGCGCCTCAAGGACGGTTCCCTTCGCGTCACCGATTTCGGCATCGCCCGCATCACCGCCTCCTCCAAGACGGCGACGGGGACCGTGATGGGGACCCCGAGCTACATGTCGCCCGAGCAATTGTCCGGCAAAAAAGTCGACGGGCGGTCGGACTTGTTTTCCCTCGGGGTCATGCTCTACGAAATGCTGACCGGCGAAAAACCCTTTGAAGGCGACAGCATCGCCACGCTCTTGTTTAAAATCGCCAACGAGGCGCACCCCGATCCGCGCCAGAAACGGGTGGATCGCGTGGCCGCGGGGGTCAAAGCGGTGATCGACAAGGCGCTTCAAAAAGACCCCGATCGACGCTACCAGCGCGGGTCCGAAATCGCCCGGGACCTCCGGGAATGCCTGGCCCGGCCGGACGACGTGCCCGCCGCCCTTCGGGTCGAAACGGTCAAGGCGGCGGCGCCCGTCGTCGAACCCACGGTTCAAATTCCGCCCCCCGTTGACAGCGGCGCTTCCACGCTTAAACTTAGTGAACCGCCGGCCCCCCGGGATCCGGACGGAACGCAAAAGCTGTAAACGGAGGACGGGCGTGAAACTTTTGACGGCGGTGCTTTCCGACGCGGGGAAGGTACGTCGCAACAACGAAGACAGCTGCTTTTCGGACGACGACCTCGGCCTTTTGATCGTCGCCGACGGCATGGGCGGTCACGCGGCGGGAGAGGTGGCCAGCCAGTTGGCCGTCCAAATCATCCGCGACCAGGTGGTCAACGCTTTTAAAACCGGAACGATCCCGGCCTCGGACGCGCCGCTCCACCTGTCGGAACGGGGCCGCCTGCTCCATTCCGCCGTCCGCCTGGCCAACGACATGATCTGGGAAGCTTCCCAAAAAAGCCCCGAGCGGCGCGGCATGGGGACCACGGTGGTGGTGGCGCTGGCCAACGGCCCCCGGCTTTCGGTGGCCCACGTGGGGGACAGTCGCCTATACCTGATGCACGGAAACGATTTTCGGCAAATCACCCAGGACCACTCCCTCGTGGCCGAGCAGGTGGCCAAGGGCCTTTTAACCCCGGAGCAGGCCGAAACCTCGGACATCCAAAACGTCCTCACACGGGCCCTGGGCGCCAAACCCGACGTGGACGTGGACGTGTCGGAACCGGCGTTGTCGTCGGGCGATTTAATTTTGGTGTGCTCGGACGGTCTTTCCCGCATGGTCAAAGACGCGGCCATCGCGGGGGAACTCCGCCGTTTGAAGGAGCCGACGGAAATGTGCCATAATCTCGTTCGACTCGCCCTGGAGCAAGGCGGACGCGACAACGTCACCGTGGCCGTCGCGCGGGCCCGGGGCGGGGGGTTCTGGTCCTCGGTGGCACGGGTTTTCCGGCGAAAACCGGCGGCGCACGCCGGCTGACCGATACGAAGGGGCGACAACGTGGCCAAACTTCTCTTAAAGTTTAACGGGGCGATTCTCAAGGAATTGCCCATCGTTCTTCCGGAAACCACCATCGGCCGGCGGCCCGATTGCGATCTGGTCATCGACAACCCCGCCGTTTCCGGCCATCACGCCAAAGTCCTCATGGAACCCACCGGCGCCTTCTTCATCGAAGACGTCGGGAGCACCAACGGAACCTACCTTCGGGACCGGAAGGTCACGAAATCGCCCCTCCATCACGAAGACGAATTGGTCATCGCCAAGCACACGGTCACTTTTATCAACGAGGAAGAAGCCGCCCGGGCCGCGGCCGCGGCGGCGCCCCGCGAGACGGTTTCCTCCGACGCCACCATCGTCATGTCGTCCCCGCCGCCTCCGCCGAAAATTACCGCCGACAAAGTCGGTTTCCTGCGCGCGGTGGAAGGGGACTCTCCCGTGGAACCCCTGGCCCTCACCCAATTGACCACCTACATTGGGAAATCGGCCCAGGCCCACATTAAATTAAAGGGGTTTTTCCAGCCGGATTTGGCTTGTTGCATCGTTAAAAAAGCCGAAGGTCATTCCCTCACGTCCCTGAAAGATAAAGTCGTCAAATTGAACGGGGATCCTTTAATGGATCAGGCTCAGGTCCCGCTCAAAGAAGGCGATGTGATCAACGTGGGCGGCCTTAAATTGCTTTATTTCCTCCAGGACGCTCCCTAGCCTTTTTTCGGTTTCACCGCCCGCCCCGCGCCCCTTGACTTTCCATCCATGGGGGCTATATCCTTGAAGCAATGAGAAGCCTGCACGGACTTTACCGTGGAATCGGCTTTCTTTCGACGCTTCTGGTTTTTGGAGCCGTCGCCGGACCGGCGTCGGCTTTAAACGTTCGGCGGATCGACGGTCGAACCGAAATTAAACGTTCGGGCCGAACCGAGTGGCGACCCGTGGACGATTCCACCTCTTTGCGGGAGGGCGATTCCCTCCGCACGGGCCCCAAGGGAAAGGCCGAACTCCGAATGAGCGAGGGTCACCGGCTTTCGGTTCGGGAAAAGACGACCGTGACGGTGGTTTCCGGGGGGAAGGGGCTTCAATACCAATTTCGCGTCATCTCCGGGCGGGTCCGGGCTTTCGTGCGAAAACTCGCCGCCAAAAGCCGGTTTGAAATACGCACTCCCCTGGCCGTGGCCGCCGTCCGCGGCACGGAATTTGAAATGGAGGTGCTGGACCGGGGCACCTCGCGACTTTCGGTCATCGAAGGCGTCGTGTCGTTTAAGGACCTGGACGGTCTTTTTAACGAAGTGAGCGTCGTCAAAGGCCAATGCGTGACCATCGAACCCAACCAGGCCCCCAAACCCCCGGAGCCGGTCCCCCAGGACATCTTGAAGGAAAAACCCGCGGAAGCGGCCGTTTCGCCCCCGGGCCCCCCCAAGGAGGAAATTGAGCGGGAAGCCGGGCTGGACGGGGACCGGAATTTCCGTCAAGAGCAGGGCGCCAATAATTTGAAGGAAGGCGTTTACCAAGAGGGGAAAGCCCTCATCGACGCCTACGGCAAGCGCGTGCGCCTGGAAGAATACGTCCTGCGACCGACCGCCACGCAATTCGCCTTTGTGGCCGTGAGCCGACGGGATCATCGCACCGACGCCACCCGCCTGGACATTTTCGCCCAAAACCCCCTGCCGGACGTTGTCGACGTCAAAGGCTTGTTTTATCAGGAAGGGAACTCCAACATGCTCAACTGGGCCGTGGCCACGCAGCGGATCGCCACCAACGGCGGGGATTGGGTGAAGGAGTGGCGGTCCGACGGGACACCGGTGTTTTACACGGTCACCTCGCCGGCGGGAGCCCATGAATTTTCCCAGGTGGTATTCGCCCATTGGTTTGTGGAAGCCAAAGCCGAGGGTCAAGAACCGGTTCTCCTTTCCCATTGGATCCCCACCAGCGCCTTTCAATTGGGCAATTACGAAGCCACGAAAATCCGGGACGAAAACGACCTGGCCAGCGATGGGGCCCAGGACCTCCCCTGGGGATATAAAGATTTTGTGGGGGTCGGTGCCGGCGGGGGCGTCGGCGACGACCGGCTCATTGACGGCTTTTCGGCCGCCCAGCGCGCTCAATACTTCACCAACGCCACCATCAACACCAAGTACAACATCAGCGAAGGATTTGTTCGTACCGCCCGCCTTTTCCTGGACGGCGCGCCGGCCCCCTTCACGCCGGAGCAATTCCAGGCCGCCCGGGAAACGGTCGTGACCCTGAACTACGTCAATCCCCTGGCGGCCACCAATCCGGACCTCACGCAGACCTCCTTCCGGTTGACCGACGACGGACGGCGTTTGAACCAGTTCGACATCGCCCAGGGCAATTTAAAGAACGACATTAATTTCCAGTCCGTCTTTAATTCCAACCTCTTCCAGGGAAGGAAGATCGATCTCGTGACGAGCCCCTTGACGTTCCGTCCACCCGACGAACGCCGCCAGGATCAATGATTCGTCGGCCCCTCCGCCGCCATTTTCCGCGCGCCGCCCTGGGAATCCTACTCTTTCCCGGCCTGGCCTTCGGGTTTTCCTTGACCGATCGCCCCGCCGGCGAGTCCGCCTTCCACTGGACCCCGTATTTCTCGGCGGAACTCTACGGCGGTCAATCCACTTTTTCGGGCGACAGCCAGTCCCCGGTCAGCGGTCCCAACGGCTCCCTGTTGTTCGTCCCCGGATTCCGACTGGGGCCCCGGCTCACAATCCTCCCCAGCTTTTCGGCCAATTACCGCCAAACCCGGGACGTCCAGGAACTCATCGGGGGGGGGTTTCTGACCCAAAAACAATCCGACCAATCCGCGGCCGTCAAAGCCCTGTGGGCTCTGACCGACCGGTGGAAATTTAAAGGATACGGTTCCTTCAAACAGGAACTGGTCCAGGAATCCACCGACGAAAAATGGGGGCAGGGGTTGTTCGACTATCAAAAAACGGCCGCCGGACTGGAACTCGAGCGTTCGGGCATGACGATGCGAAGCTTTCGGGCGGGCGTGGACCTTTATTGGGTGGCTTTTCCGAATTTCGACAGCCTGTCCGCGGACGCCCAGCAATTCGGGGGCGAGGTCAACGCCGGGACCCACGTGCTCGACTACCGGAGTTTGGACGGCACCCTGTCGACCGATGTTCTTCTTTCGCCCCGAACGGCGGTGTCGGCCACTCTGGCCGCCTCGGACCGCCGGTTCGGTGATCAAAACCTGGTTCAAGTGGACGGCACCTACGCCGGCACCCTGCGGCACGATCTCTTTCTTTTCTCCTCCGCGGCCCTTCGCCGGCAGGGGCCTTCCCGGGAGTTCCGGTGGGCCACGGTGGACAGCGTCGCGGGCCTGGATCTCTCCGCGGCCTGGCTGAATTCCAACCAAAACAATTACGACACTTCACGGACGGTGTTTAATAACGATTATTACGATTACGTCGAATGGACCGCCGGTCCCCGGGTTTCCCTCCGTTTTAACCAAAAGCTTTCGGTCGGCCTGGGCGCCGCTTGGTCCCGACGACGCTACGGGCGGCGTCCCGTCCAGGACGCCGACGGCACGTATCTATCGGGGAACGTAACCACGACCGCCTGGACCTACCGGGTCAGCCTGGGGTACCCCTTGATGGAACACCTGGACGCCGTCTTGACCGGCGCCTATCAAGACGCCTCTTCCAACATGAAATACGAATCGGTTTACCGCTACAATTACTCCTCCGCGAGCTATTTCGGAGGGCTCTCCCTCAAAATCTGACCGTTGCCTTTTCGCCGTCGTTTTGTTAGTATAAGTTCAGAAGTGGCCGGCAATTGAGGCCACTTTTTTTGTTTTAAAGGAATCCATGGGCGTCGCCGAAAACATCGAAAACAATTTGGCCCCGGTATTGAAAGAAGCCGGGGTGGAATTGGTCGCCGTTCAATACCAGCGGGAACCCGTCGGCTGGGTTCTCCGGTTCTTTTTGGACAAAGAGGGCGGCATCTCCCTGGACGACTGCGCCCTTTGGAGCGACCGTCTGGGAACGTTGGTGGAAGAACGCGGTCTCGCGACCGGGGAATATTCCCTGGAAGTCTCCAGCCCCGGCCTTCAACGGCCCCTGCGCAAACGGGAGGATTTCCTTCGGTTCACGGGCCTGGAGGCCATCGTCAAAACCTTCGCCCCGATCAACAACCAGCGCAACTTCCACGGCGTCCTCCGGGGCGTCGAAAACGACGATTTGATTTTAACGGACCGAACGAACGGTTTGGTCAAAGTGCCACTGAAAGACATCGCCAGCGCGAAACTCGACCCCGCGGTCGGCGCCTAGGAAAAGGGTAAACCATCACATGAACAAAAGCGAATTGATCCCCGTTCTGGAGCAAATTGAAAAGGACAAGGGGATTCCCAAAGAAGAAATTTTAAAGATGATCGAACAGGCCCTGGTCTCCGCTTACCGAAAGCACGCGGGGCAGCAGGTCAACGTCCAAGCCTCCATCGACGCCTCCTCGGGCCTGATCCGGGCTTTCGTCGTCAAAGCCATCGTGGAAACCGTCGCCAACCCCGCCGTGGAAATCACCGCCGCCGAGGCCAAAAAGGTCCGGTCCGGGATCATCGAAGGCGCGGAGCTCAAAATCCCCGTCGAGGCCGAAGATTTCGCCCGCATCGCCGCCCAAACGGCGAAGCAGGTGCTCATTCAAAAAATCCGCGAAACCGAGCGCGAAAGCCTCTATTCCGAATACAAGCCGAAGGAAGGCATTCTCATCAACGGCACCGTCCACCGTTTTGCGAACCGAAACCTCATCGTCGACATGGGCCGCAACGAAGGCGTCATCCCCATGCGCGAGCAGGTCCGCCGGGAACATTGGATGGTCGGCGACCGCGTCCGCGCCCTCATCTTGAAAGTCGAGAAGGGGCCCCGGGGCCCCGAAGTCATTTTGTCCCGGGCGCACCCGGATTTCGTGAAACGCCTGTTCGAGCAGGAAGTCCCTGAAATTTACGAGAAAACCGTCGAAGTCCTGGACGTCGTCCGGGAGGCGGGGTTCCGTTCCAAAGTCGTCGTCCGGAGCAACAACCCCAAGGTGGATCCCATCGGCGCCTGCGTCGGCGTGAAGGGCTCCCGGGTCCGGCCCATCATCAACGAACTCCAGGGCGAACGCATCGACCTCGTCGCCTACTCGCCGGACGTCACCACTTACATCGCCAACGCTTTGTCGCCGGTCAAGCCCCTCTCGGTCCGCATCGTCAACCTGGAGGAAAAGCGCGCCGAAGCCCTGGTGGCCAACGACCAACTCTCCCTGGCCATCGGCAAAGCCGGCCAAAACGTCCGTTTGGCCAATAAACTCACCGGTTGGAATATCGATGTCCGGTCCGAATTGCAGAAGAAAGAGGAATCCCAGGCCACGGCCGCCGCCCGCATCGACGAGCTTTCCCGGTTGGAAGGCGTCGGGCCCAAAACCGCCGAAGTGCTCCAAAAAGGCGGCTGGGGGGACATGGAACGCCTGGCCAACGCCAAGCCCGACGACCTCACGGCCCTTTCCGGCGTGGGTGAAAAGACGGCGGAGAAAATCATCGAATCCGCCAAATTGTATTTGCAGGCCAAAGCGGCCGCCCCCGCCGACGCCGCGACCGACGAGGCCGCCGCCGACACGGCCCCGGCCGAAACACCCGAATCCGCGCCCGCGCCGGAGTCCGAACCGACCGCCGGAGCCAAGGACGAATAACGCCATGACCGACGCCAAAAAGAAACCCGCGGCCGCCAAGTCGGCCGCCAAAGCCGCCCCCAAGAAAGTCGACGCCAAGAAAAAAGCCAAACCGGCCGCTGAAAAACCGGTCAAGGCGAAGCGCGTGTCGAAAAAAGATCCGGACGCGGCGAAAGCGGCGCCGACCGCCGCGGTCGTCGTCAAAATCAAAAAAGAACCGAACCCCGAACCGGCGCCGGTTTCCGTCAAGCCCCCCGAGCCCAACCCCGTTCCCTTTCCCATCCCCAAACCGCCGGTCAAACCCGCCGCCGTTTCCCCGGCCCCGGCGACGGCGAACGT
>DAOQNO010000011.1:0-11263 GCA_035332125.1 Elusimicrobiota bacterium
AACCGCCTGGGCGGCAAGTCCAACACCGGCGAGGGCGGCGAGGACCCGGACCGCTACCACCCGATGCCGAACGGCGACTCCAAAAACAGCGCCATCAAGCAGGTGGCGTCGGGACGCTTCGGCGTGACGAGCCTCTACCTGGTGAACGCCCGGGAGATCCAAATCAAGATGGCCCAGGGGGCCAAACCCGGCGAGGGCGGCCAACTCCCGGGGTCGAAGGTCTATCCCTGGGTGGCCAAAACACGCCACACGACGGCCGGCGTGGGCCTCATCTCGCCGCCGCCGCACCACGACATCTACTCCATCGAAGACCTGGCGGAGCTCATCCACGACTTGAAAAACGCCAACCACACGGCCCGCATCAGCGTCAAACTGGTGTCGGAAGTGGGCGTGGGCACCGTCGCCGCCGGGGTCGCCAAGGCCCACGCGGACGTGGTCCTCATCTCCGGTTTCGACGGCGGCACGGGCGCGTCGCCCCAGTCGTCCATCAAGCACGCCGGTTTGCCCTGGGAACTGGGGCTGGCCGAAACCCATCAAACCCTCGTGCTCAACAACCTGCGCAGCCGCATCGTGGTCGAAACCGACGGCCAGCTCAAGACCGGTCGCGACGTCGTCATCGCGGCGCTCCTGGGCGCGGAGGAATTCGGTTTCGCGACGGCGCCCCTGGTGACCCTGGGTTGCGTCATGATGCGGGTGTGCCATTTGAACACCTGCCCCGTGGGCGTGGCGACCCAGGACCCCAAGCTGCGCAAGAAATTCACCGGCGACCCGGCCCACGTCGTCAATTTCATGCGGTTCGTGGCCACCGAAGTCCGGGAAATCATGGCCCAGCTCGGCTTCCGCACGCTGAACGAGATGGTCGGGCGGGTGGACCGTTTGGAAGCCCGTGCCGCCATCGAACATTGGAAGGCCAAGGGCCTGGATTTCTCCAACGTCCTCTACGCGCCGCCGGCGGGTCCGGAGGTCGGCCGCTACGCCCAAATGGAACAGGACCACGGGTTGGACGCGTCCCTGGACCGCCGGACGCTGTTGGATCTCTGCCGGCCGGCCCTCGAGCGGGGAGAGAAGGTCGCGGCCACCGTGCCGGTGCTCAACCGCCACCGGGTGGTCGGCACCCTCACGGGGAGCGAATTGACGCGCCGCCACGGCGCCAAGGGGTTGCCGGACGACACCATCGCCCTCACGTTCCAGGGGTCGGCGGGTCAAAGTTTCGGCGCTTTCGTGCCGCGCGGCATGACGCTCACGATCGAGGGCGACGCCAACGACTATTTCGGCAAGGGGCTCTCGGGGGGCAAGTTGATCGTGACGCCCCCGAAGAACGCGTCCTACGTGCCCGAAGACAACATCATCATCGGCAACGTGGCCTTCTACGGGGCCACCTCCGGCGAGGCCTACATCCGCGGCCAGGCCGGGGAGCGGTTCGGCGTCCGGAACTCCGGCGTCCACACCGTGGTGGAGGGGATCGGGGACCACGGTTGCGAATACATGACGGGCGGCCGCGTGGTCGTTCTGGGGCCCGTCGGGCGAAATTTCGCCGCCGGGATGTCCGGCGGGGTGGCCTACCTGATGCCGGCCGACCCGGACCTGCCGTCCCGCATCAACAAGGAAATGGTGGCGGTGGAACCCATGGAGGCCGAGGACATCGACGAGGTCCGAAACCTTCTTAAAAAACACCTGCTTTACACGACGAGCACCGTGGCCAAGCACGTGTTGGAAAAAGGCCCGGAGTACATCAAGACCTTCCTCAAGATCATGCCCAAGGATTACAAGCGCATGATTCAAGCGATCAAGCAGGTGCACGCGGCGGGCCTGACCGGCGACGCGGCCATCATGGCGGCCTTTGAAGAAAACGCGCGGGATCTCGCCCGCGTGGGGGGGAACTGACGTGGTGTCGCTCGTTCTCGAACACAAGCCGGCCAAATCGACCCAGGCCCGGCAGCATTTTCTGCACAAATTGACGGTGGAAACCGACGCCTCGGACGTATACGCCGACCTTCGGGCGGGCGTCGACGCCTTCGTGGTGGTGGACCCCCGATCGGCGGAAGCCTACGCGAAGGGCCACGTGCCCGGAGCCCTCAACCTGCCGTACCGGGAAATCGATCGGGACGCGGTGTCGGCCCGCCTGCCCCAGGGGAAAGTGTATGTGCTTTGTTGCGCCGGCATCGGGTGCAACGCGTCGGCCAAGGCCGCCATCCGATTGGCGGCCTTCGGGTGCGCCATTAAAGAATTGGTGGGCGGTTTGGAGTGGTGGCAAAAAAGCGGCTATCCCGTTCAGACCGGGGCCGAGCCTGGGAGACTGGAATGAACCCTGTGAACGATTCCACGGTGGAAAAACCGAGCACCAACGGCCACGGCGCCCCGCCCGCGCCGAAACCCCTCGGGGTGGCGAAGCCCACGGGCTTCATGAAGTTCACCCGGGAGCTACCCAAAGACGCGGACCCGGCGTCGCGCCTCCGGCATTACAAGGAATTTCACGAACACCTGCCCGAGGAGTCCCTCCGCAAGCAGGGGGCCCGGTGCATGGACTGCGGCATTCCCTTCTGCCACACCGGAAACCTCGTGGCCGGCATGGCCTCCGGCTGTCCCATCAATAATTTGATCCCGGAATGGAACGACCTGGTGTTCCGCGGGTTGTGGCACGAGGCGCTGGAACGCCTGCACAAGACCAACAATTTCCCCGAATTCACGGGCCGGGTCTGCCCCGCCCCCTGCGAAGGGTCCTGCGTTCTGGGCATCAGCGAACCCCCCGTGACGATTAAAAACATGGAAGTGTCCATTATCGACAAAGCCTTCGCCGAAGGGTGGGTCACCCCCGAGGTTCCGGCCAAGCGAACGGGTAAAAAAGTCGCGGTGGTGGGGTCCGGTCCGGCGGGCCTGGCCTGCGCGGCGCAGCTCAACCGGGCGGGCCACACGGTCACCGTGTTTGAACGGGCCGATCGGGTGGGCGGATTGCTCATGTACGGCATTCCCAACATGAAGCTCGACAAAGCCGTCGTCAAGCGGCGGGTCGACCTTTTGGCCAAGGAAGGCGTGACCTTCGTCACGGGCACCGAGGTGGGGAAAAACTACCCCGCCGAAAATCTTCGCAAAGAGTTCGACGCCGTGGCCCTGTGCACCGGCGCAACGGCCCCCCGGGACCTCCCCGTGCCGGGGCGGGAGCTCAAGGGCGTCCACTTCGCCATGGAGTTCCTCCATCAGAACACCAAGAGCCTCCTGGATTCGAGTCACAAGGACGGAAAATTCATATCGGCGGCCGGCAAGGACGTGATCGTCATCGGCGGCGGCGACACGGGCACCGACTGCGTGGGGACCGCCCTCCGCCACGGGTGCAAGAGCTTGGTCCAGTTTGAGATTTTGCCCCGACCGCCGGACGCCCGGGCCGCCGACAACCCCTGGCCGCAATGGCCGAAGGTCTACAAAATGGACTACGGCCAGGAGGAGGCCGCCGCGGTTTTCGGGGAGGACCCCCGGCGCTATTTGATCTCCACCAAAAAAATCGTCAGCGGGCCCAACGCGAAGCGCGTGAAGGAAATCCACACGGTCCAAATCGAATGGGCGAAAGACGCCCAAGGCCGTTTCGTCCCCAAGGAAATTCCCGGGTCCGAAAAAGTTTGGCCCGCCCAGCTGGTGCTCTTGGCCATGGGGTTCCTTGGGCCGGAGGCCGAACTGCTCAAGGCCCTGGGCGTCGCCCAGGACGAACGTTCCAACGTGAAGGCGGAGCACGGGAAATTCGCCACCAGCCTGCCCGGGGTCTTCGCCGCCGGCGACGCCCGACGGGGCCAAAGCCTCGTCGTCTGGGCCATCAACGAAGGCCGCGGCGCCGCCCGCGAAATCGACCGCTTTTTGATGGGCGCGTCGGACCTCCCCTAACGGATCCATGCCCATCGCCCCGCCGCGTCGTCCCGACCGCGCGTCCCGGGGGTTTGATCCTCGCCCCTACCGTCCGTTCCTCGGGGCGGTTTCTCCGAAGGGATTGGTCGAGATTTACGCCGAGGAATCCTTCCGCCGCTCCCTGCGGTGGGAGGACGGCCGTCTCGATGAAATTACCCAATCCGAAAGCGCCGGCGTCGGCCTCCGCTGGTTGGACGGCGCCCACACCCGATTCGTGGCCGTCGATGCCCGGCGGCCCGCGTCCGCCGGGCTCTCGCCCGCCGAGGCCCGCGCCCTTCGGCGCCTGGCCCCCGGGCCCCTCCGCCTCCTCCGGGCCCCGTTGGCCCCCACGACGCTCCGAACCCATTCGGTTCGCCGGGACCCGGCCACCGCTTCCCTTTCTCAAAAAGCCGGCTGGCTCGCCCTGGCCGAAAAGGCCGCCCGCGCCGAAGGCCCCCTGCGCCAGGTTTCCCTCACTTACGGCGAACTCCAAAAAACCGTTGGTCTTGCCAATTCGGTCGGCGAGGTGTTCGCCGAAGAGCGGACGTATCTCACCTTTGTCGTCCAGGTGACGGCCGAAAAGAACGGCGTTCTTCAGACCGGGTACGAGGTGGCGGCCGGGGTGGGGGGATTGGAAATTTTGGATCGGCCCGGGTTGGAAGAGTTGGCGCGCCTGGCGGCGCGCCGGGCCCTCGCCAAACTCGAGGCGCCTTCCGCCCCCGCGGGCGAAATGGCGGTGGTGATCTCCTCCCAGGCGGGCGGCACATTGATCCACGAGGCCATCGGCCACGCTCTGGAGGCCGACAGCGTCCAGGACGGAAGCTCGCCCCATTTCGCCGGTAAAATCGGAAAAGTCGTGGCCAACGAGAAGGTCACGGTCATGGACGATCCCACCCGGGACGGCCATCGGGGGTCCTTTCACCGGGACGACGAAGGCACCCCCGCCGAACGGACCGTCCTCGTGGAGGGGGGCGTTCTCAAAACGTATCTGTACGACCGGCGCACCGCCGCCGCGGCGGGGCGCGTTTCCAACGGCCACGGCCGGCGGGAATCCTACGCCCACAAGCCCATTCCCCGGATGTCCAACACCTTCATCGCCCCCGGCGCGGACGATCCCGAAGCCATCCGACGGGAACTTCGCCGGGGCCTCTGGGTCACGCGCATGGGCGGCGGCCAGGTGAACACGGCCACGGGCGATTTCGTTTTCGAAGTGGAGGAAGGTTTCTGGGTCGAGGACGGCCGGGTGAAGCATCCCGTCCGGGGCGCCAACCTGCTCGGCAACGGCCCCGACGTCCTACGAAGCATCGACCGGGTGGGGTCGGACCTCGGATGGTCCGTGGGCACCTGCGGCAAGGAAGGCCAGGGCGTTCCGGTGTCCGACGGCGTCCCGACCCTGCGAATTCCCAAAATAGTCGTCGGAGGAGCCCCCGCTTGAACGAAAAAACCACGGACAACACGGGCCAATGGGCGGCCCTGGCGGCCGCCGATTTTGAGATGTTGTTGGAATCCAGCCGGGCCCTGGCGTCCGAGCTTCGGCTGGGGGAGTTGCTGGCCAAGGTGATGGATCTGGCCGCCCGGGTGGTTCGGGCCGAATCCGGGTCGATTTTGTTGTTGGACGAGGGGGCCGAGGAGCTGTATTTCCACGTCACCACGGGCGAGGCCGCGCCGCGGCTCCGGGGCGCGCGACTCAAGGTGGGCGAGGGGCTTGCCGGGTGGGTGGCCCAGAACCGCCAACCGCTGATCGTCAACGACGTGCGCCGGGACCCCCGGTGGTCCAACCGGGTCGACAAATCCACCGACCACGTCACGCGGCAGGTGGTCGCGGTGCCCTTGCTCCACCAAGGCCGGTGTTTGGGCGTCGTCGAGGGGATCAACAAGCGGGGCGACGGCGGGTTCTCGGCCACGGACCGCCGGGCCCTGGAAATCTTCGCCGCCCAGGTGGCGGTGTCCGTGGAAAACGCCCGCCTGTTCGAGCGGCTGCGGGACGAAAAGGAAAATCTATCGGCGGTCTTCCGCGAAATGTCCGACGGGGCGGTCCTGTTGGACGGGGGCGACCGCGTCTTGTTCATCAACGAGGCCGCGGCGCGGGTTCTCGGGTGGCCCGGCGAGGGGGCGGTGGGGCGGCCCTTCGGGGAGGTCGCGCGGGATTTTGAAACCCGGTCCGAGGCGGATGGTTTCGAATGGACCCGAAAGTCCGGCAAGAGTTTGATCCTCGGGGGCGTCCGGCGCGACCTTCAGGGCGGCCGGGGAACCTTGCTCGTTTTTCGCGACGTCACGGAGGAAAAGCGGGAAGAGCGCATGAAGCGCAATTTCCTTTCGCTCGTGTCCCACAAACTGCGGACGCCCCTGGCGGTCATCACGGGCTACGCGCCCCTCCTGATGAAAGACCCTTCCCTGGGACCTCTGCCCCAAAAAGGCCTGGCGGCCATCGACGCCCAGGGCCGCCGACTCGCGGCCCTGGTGGACAAGTTGCTACGTTTCACGGCCCTGGAGGCCGAGGATTTGAACCTTACCCGGGAAGCCCTCATCCCCCGGTTGGAAATCGACGGCGTCCTGGAATCGGTGGGGGGTCTTTTGGCCGAATCGGGCGCCCGGGTCCAGGTGGATCCCGGCGTGAACGATCTTCCCGCGGTGCGCGCCGACGCCGAACGGTTTCGGGACGTTTTCCGCCAGCTGGTCGAAAACGCCGTCAAGTTCAACCCGAAGGCCGAAAAAATCGTCCGCCTGAGCGGGGGGATGGAGGGCGACCGCGTTCGTCTCTGCGTGGAGGACAACGGGCCCGGCGTGCCCCCCGAGGAAATCCCCAACCTCTTTCAGAAATTCCATCAAATCGAGGACCATTTCACCGGCCAGGTGGAGGGCGCGGGTCTGGGGCTGGCGCTCGCCAAACGTCTGGTCGAGGCCCATGGCGGGGACCTGACGGCCGGGGCCTCCGCCCTGGGCGGGGTGGCCTTCGCGACGCGGTGGCCGGCCGCTTGAAATCCAGCCATTCCCGCCTTAGCGGGTACGGGTTTTGCCCCAAGAAATACGAATACCGGTATGTTCTGGAAACCCCGGCCCCGCCCCGGGCGGAGTTGGCCTTCGGCGTCGCCCTGCACGCGGCGCTGGAAGAAAATTTCAAGCAAAAGACGGAATCGCGTAAGGACCTCCCGGTGGAGGCCCTGGCGGCGGTGTTCCTCGAGCGGCTGCGGGCGGGATTGGCCGGGGTGCCCGAGGACAGTTTGCGCGGGGCGGCCGATCCCCATTACCTGGAGGCCATGGGTCAGCATTTCCTTTCCCGCTTTCTCAGCGAACGGGCCCCCGCCCTGCAACCGGCGCCCCGGGGCGTGGAGTGCCGGTTCCTCATCCCCCTGCCCGGCGGGCACGAAATCTCCGGCGCCTTTGACCTGTTGGACAGCGATTGGGTTCTCCACGATTTTAAAACCTCCAGCAAACCCTACGATCCCCGCCGGGCGGACCGCACCCAATTGGTCATCTACGCCTGGGCCTGCGAGCGCATGTTCGGGCGCCCGCCCAAGGCCCTGTGTTTCGACGTGTTCGTGAAAGGGGACGGCGCCGATGGCGCCGTGGAGTTGCAGGAACCGGTGTTGTTCCCGACGCCTTCGCCCCTGGAAATGGCCGAGGTGGGCCGCCGGTTGTCGGCCCAGATCGACCAATTGATCGCCGCCGAGACGCGGGGGGCTTTTCCCCGATCCTTCGTGCCGCTTCGGTGCCATTGGTGCGAATACCAGACCCGGTGTTTGACGGATTGGGAGCGGGACGGGCGGCCGGAACCCGTGCGGGTCCGGTTGGAACGGTTGGCCTAGCCGGGGGAATCCCCGCTAGAAATACGAGTCGTATCCCACCACGGCGCCCAGCAGTTCCAACCGGGCGCCCACGCGAAACAACAGGTAATGCATGATCGGACCGTCCCGGTCCGAGAGGGTCCAGCCCGCGGTCTCCGATTCCGCGAGGCGGTCGGCGACCCGCGTCCGGTCCGATCGATAACGTTCCAGGCGGTCGGCCCGTCCCGTTCCGGCGAGGGACCGATAGGGGAACCCCGGCATCTCGGCGAGATTCGCCCGCGGCCACTCGGGGTCCTTCTCGGCGAGGAGCGGATCAACGCTTTCCATCGTTCCCCGCCACCGTCCCACGGGGTCCGCCTCCACCCGAAGGACGCCGGTGTCCCCCAGGTTCCGGCTTAGTTGAAATAAAATTTCCTCCCGAATCTTCACCAACGAACCCGTCCGGCGCGTTTCCTCCCGCGCCCCCGCCAGGCACGGCCCCGGCTTTTCCCCGGACTCGAAGACGCACCGATAGCGTCGGGTTCGATGGTCGCCCCCCGTCCGGGTCGATTCGGCGGCGAGACGAAGCACCGCCCGGACCCTTCCGTAGGCGGCGAAAAAGTCGTCCATCCGGTGAAGAACGTCGCCGCGGTCCGTGGCGGCCATCAGTAGGGTCGAACGGCGACCGGCGCCCGAAGGGGAATGCGGCACTGGTCGTTGTGGAACGGCAGGAGGGCTTTGATTTTCGGCAGCAGGTGTTCCGCGTTGTCTTCGCCCACGCGGATGATGTCCGCGGCCCGGTGAAATTCCATCCAAGTGAAAGCCGACAAGTCCGGCGCCAGCACCACGTTGGAATCGTGGGCCCGGGTCTGGGCGATGCCGTATTGCATGGTGTAGAGGGTTTTCATCATCACCCGGACGACGTTGGGAACGATCAGCCGGTCCAGAGGGGACAAGCGGGATTTGAAACCGGGAAAATGTTTGACGGCGGGTTTCGTGGTGATGTTGATGCCGATCCGGATGTCCGCGCCCATGGAGCGCACGACGGAGGACGGCACGGGATTTACGAGACCGCCGTCCACCAGGTAGCGGCCCTGGTGGAGAAAGGGCTGGAAGAAAAAAGGGAGGGAGAGGGAGGCCCGCACCGCTTCGGCCACGGCCCCGTGGCGGAGGATCCGTTCGTCCCCGGTGTTGATGTCCGTGGCGACGCAGGCGAAGGGAAGTTCCAAATCGTCGAAGGTCGCGTCGCCCAGGACCGATTTGAGGAACTTGAGCACCCCGTTGCCGATGACGATCCCCTTCCAGGGGGGGAGCGAAAAATCCACCATCGACCACAATTTGACCTTGGTGATGCTGAGGGCGATCTTTTCCAATTCGTCGGGCGTGCAGCCCATGGCGTAGAAACTGCCGATCAGGGCGCCCATGGAAGTTCCCGAGATCAGGTCGGGGTAGATTCCGTTTCGTTCCAGCACGCGCAAAATCCCGATGATGGAATACCCGAGCGCCGCCCCGGAGCCCATGGCCAAGCCGATGCGATGGCCCGTCAAGTGGCGGGCCATCCGGTCGAGGCCGCGGTGCGTCCGGGCGTCCGCGGGCCCCAAAAAGGGCGTGCCACCCCCCAGGACCCGTTGGCCCGTTCCCCGGGGCCAGGGAATCATGAAATGGCCGGGCCGGTTCCGCCGGATCCGGTCGCCGCCGTTCAATTCCACGCGATCCAAACGCGGGGCGGCGATCACGCCTTCCAGTTCCCGCCACAAAACGCCCGCCGCGGCGGAGGGGGGATCGTCCCAGGCCACCAGGACCCGGTCGACTTCGGCCACCAGGGCCCGGGCGAGGCGACCCATGTCGCCCTCCAGGAGAAAAACGATGTGGTCCCAATCCCGTCGAAGGGCGTGGAGCAGGGGGTAAAAGCTTTCGGTGAACCGCGCGTCGAAAAGGGAGAGGGGGAGGGTCAACACGTCGAGCCCCGAGGCGTGCCGTTCGATGTGACGCCGAAGTCCGTCGGGGGTGGAAAAATCTTCGGCACGCCAATCGGCCGCCGCGGCGGCGCCCCGAAGGCCCAGGGCCGGGGCCACCCGATCGAGGGGCCGCTCCGCCATGTCGATGACGACCACCCGCCGGCGGCTTTGTTCCAACAGGGAAAGGGCCGCGTTGACGCCCAGGACCACCCGGTCGGGCCCCGGCACGGGAGCGAAAAAGGCGTACGTCCGATTGACCGCCGATTTTCGATCCACCCCGACGGGCGCGGTTTGAACCAATTGTTCGGACAATTGGCGGGCCAGGGGCAGGGCCAAGGCGGGGTTTTCCTCCAAGAGAGATTCGAAATCCCGGCGTTCCAGCACCAGGAATTCCGCGTCCCGCTCCACCCGGGCGGTGACCGGCCGGGTGCGGCCGTTCAGGAGCGTCATTTCGCCGATCGTGTCCCCCCGTCGGCCCAGGAGGGTGACCAGGTGGTCCTGCCCGTTTTCAATTTTGGAAAGCCGGATTTCGCCGGCCAGAAGGACGATCAGGGAATCGCTGTCGTCCCCTTGGTGGAAGAGGACGGTGCCGGCCGGGGCCGAGCGGGGATGGACCCGGTCCCGAAGGCGCGTCAGGGCCGCTTCCCCCAACTGGGCGAAGAGGGAAATCTTGCGGAGAAAAGGCGCCCAATCGGGCGACAAAGGTGTCATCGCGTGGTCTCCGGAGCGCCCCGGGGGACGCTCCCACCCTAAGGGAAGGCCCGAAACGGGGGTTTGTCAAGGCGGCGGGGCCCGAAATCCTTCCGGGGGAAAATGATAAAATCGGGTCTCCAAAAATCCGCCCATGACCCGACCCACCGCCCCCAAAGGTACCCGCGACATCGTCGGCGAGGAATTGACCCGTTTCCGGTTGGTCGAGGACGCGGCCCGACGCCTCTTCGGCCTTCACGGGTTCCAGGAGATCCGACCCCCCGTGTTTGAATCCCGGGACCTGTTTTCCCGATCCGTGGGCGAAACCTCCGACATCGTGGAAAAGGAAATGTTTTCCTTCGAGGACCGGGGGGGCCGTTCCCTGGCGCTCCGGCCCGAAGGCACGGCCGGCGTGGTGCGGGCTTTCCTCGAGCACGGGTTCGACCAAAACCCCCGGTTTCAAAAACTTTTTTACCTGGGCCCCATGTTCCGCGCCGAGCGGCCCCAGGCCGGCCGTTACCGGGAATTTTGGCAGGCGGGGGCCGAATCCTTTGGAAATTTGTCGCCCTGGGCCGACGCCGAGATGATGTTTCTGGCCCACGAAATCCTTAAAGCCGCGGGCGTGGACGCGTCGAAACTCCGCTTCCACGTGAACACCCTGGGCGACGCCCAGTGCCGGCCCGCCCACCGGGCCGCCCTCACGGACTATTTGACGAAACGGCGCGGGTCCCTGTGCGAACACTGCCAGCGACGGCTGGACAAAAACCCCCTGCGGGTCCTGGACTGCAAAGTCGACGGGCCGACCTTCGTCGACGCGCCGGCCATGGCCGATTTCCTTTGCGCGCCCTGCCGGGCCTACGACGCGGACGTCCACGGCGTTCTGGCCGAATACCGTCGGCGCCACGGGGATTTTGACTTTGTTAAAAACCCCGCCATCGTGCGGGGGTTGGATTATTACGTGCGGACGGTGTTTGAAATCAA
>DAOQNO010000011.1:11363-14503 GCA_035332125.1 Elusimicrobiota bacterium
ACCCCGCCATCGTGCGGGGGTTGGATTATTACGTGCGGACGGTGTTTGAAATCAAATCGACCGACCTGGGGGCCCAGGACGCGGTGGGGGCCGGGGGCCGCTACGACGGACTCGTGAAACAGCTGGGCGGCCCCGACCTGCCCGGCGTGGGGTTCGCCCTGGGGCTGGATCGGTCCGCCAAGCTGATCCGGGCCGAAAAATTGGCCGAGATCCAAACCAAGCGGGTCTTCTTCGCCTTCGACAAGGACGGCGCGACCGTCGAACCCTGGGCCGCCGCGCTTCTGGAGGCCGCCCGGATGGCCGTGGACGGCGGGCCGAACGGCCGCCGATGGGAATTCGATTTCGGCTCGCGGCATCAAAGCCTGAACGGTCAATTGCGGCGGGCCAATTCCTGGGGCGCCGACTGGGTCGTGTTTTGCCTGTGGGACAACGGCCGCCCCAGCGTGTCCGTCAAATTCATGCGCGACGCGGGCGGACGCCAGGACGCCGCGCCCGCCGCGCCGGACGAATTTCAAAAAGCTTTTCTAAAAATCATCGAGGAGCGCTCCCCGGTCCAATGAAACGTACAACCTATTGCGGTCTCGTCACCAAGAAATGGGAAGGCCAAAAAGTCACGTTGAACGGGTGGGTGCACAACCGCCGGGATCACGGCGGCGTCATTTTCGTGGATTTGCGGGACCGGGAGGGGTTGGTTCAATTGGTGTTCCACCCCGAGCAAAAGGCGATCTTCGCGGCGGGGGAGGCCCTGCGGGGCGAGGCGGTCGTGGAAGTCGTCGGCACCGTCCGGCCCCGTCCGGCGGGGACCGTGAATCCGAATCTGCCCACCGGGGAAATCGAAGTCTGGGTGGAGGCCGTGGAAGTGCTGAACGTCAGCCGCACGCCGCCCTTCGAAATCTCCGAGCACAGCAACGCCAGCGAAGACGTTCGCCTGCAGTACCGCTACCTCGACCTGCGTCGGCCGCCCCTTCAAAAGAATTTGATCCTTCGCCACAAAGTGACCCAGACGGTGCGGGACGTCCTGGCCGCCCAGGGGTTTTTGGAATTGGAAACGCCGTTCTTGACCAAATCCACGCCCGAGGGCGCCCGGGACTTCCTGGTGCCCTCCCGGTTAAACGCGGGGACGTTCTACGCGCTCCCCCAGTCGCCGCAACTTTTCAAGCAATTGTTCATGGTGTCGGGGTTCGACCGCTATTACCAAATCGCCCGCTGTTTCCGGGACGAGGACCTGCGCGCCGACCGCCAGCCCGAATTCACCCAGATCGACCTGGAAATGTCCTTCATCGACGTGGACGACGTGATCGCGCTGGTGGAAACCCTGCTAAAAGCGGTGTTCAAAGCGGCCCTGGGCAAAGACATTCCGACGCCCTTCCCCCGGCTTTCCTACGACGAGGCCATGCGCCGCTTCGGGTCCGACAAGCCGGACCTTCGCTTCGGCATGGAAATCCAGGACGTGTCGACCGTGTTCGCGGAAACCAAATTCCAGGTGTTCGCCAACGCGCTGAAAAGCGGCGGCGTGGTCCGGGCCCTCTGCCTTCCCGGCGGCGCCGCCATGTCCCGGACGGAAATCGACAAGCTGACCGACTGGGTCAAAACCTTCGGCGCCCGGGGCCTGGCCTGGCTCAAGATGACGGACAAGGGCCCCGAGTCCTCCATCGCCAAATTCATGTCGGAAAAGGAATTGGCCGATTTGCCCAAGGCCGTGGGCGCCAAGACCGGCGACATCGTGCTTTTCGGCGCCGGCGCCGCGGCGGACGTCTCCGCCTACCTCGGTCCGCTGCGGGTGGAGCTGGCCCGCCGGGCGGGGTGGACCAAAACCGAGGGGGTGTTTCAATTCCTCTGGGTCGTGGATTTCCCGCTCTTCGAATACAGCGCCGAGGATAAAAAATGGAACGCCGTGCACCACCCCTTCACCCGTCCGGCGCCCGGGGACGAAAAAACCCTGATGGCCGGGGGCGTCCCGGCGGAAAAGCTCGCGGCGTTCCGTTCCCGGGCCTACGACATCGTCTTGAACGGCACGGAAATCGGGGGCGGCAGCCTGCGGATTCATCAAACGGCCCTCCAGTCGAAAATCTTTGAAATCCTCGGCATCTCCGGCGAGTCCGCCCGGGCCAAATTCGGCTTTTTGCTGGACGCTTTGGATTTCGGCGCCCCGCCCCACGGCGGTTTGGCCCTGGGATTGGACCGGTTGGTCGCCCTGTTGACGGGCGAAGATTCCATCCGGGACGTCATCGCCTTCCCCAAAACCCAGCGGGGCGCGGACCCCATGAGCGGCGCGCCCTCGACCGTGGACGAAGCCCAATTGCTCAAGGAACTCGCCCTGCGGATCGCCCGGACCCCGGAACCGAAAAAGGCCTGAGGCCGTTCCGTTGACAAGGCCCGGTCCGGGGGTTACACTTGAGGGCGGTTCATTGCGCATGCTCGACACCCTTTTGGGACTGACGCGAACGACTTCTTGGACGGACCCCGATCCGTCGCCCCCCGCGGGCGGCCGACGGGGTTCTGTTGTTTCCGGGGGGCGCGCGCCGTGGTGACCCGCCGCCTGGCGTTGGCGGATCAGGAGGAGGCCATCCTCCTCTTCGGCCAGCACGACAAAAACCTTCGCGAATTGGAGCGGCGGTTCGCCGTTCAGATTTTCGTCCGTCCGTCGGAACGAGCCAACGAGGCCGGGTTGACCCTCGCCGTCCGCGGCCGACCCAAACCCGTGGACCAGGCCCTGGCGACGCTGGAGGAAATGCGGCGCACCGCCGTCCGGTCCAAACAAAAGGGGACGCGGGTGGAGTCGGTGGAGGTCCCTTTGCCCGGCCTGCCGCCCAACAAATACCCGCCGGACTCCGTCTACGTCACGGTGACCGGGGCGGCCATACGTCCCCAGACCCCCTCCCAGCAGGCCTACGTGAAAGCCATTCGGGACAACGACATGGTGTTTGGCGTCGGTCCGGCCGGGACCGGCAAAACCTATTTGGCCGTGGCCTGCGCCATCGCGGCCCTCGAGAGCGGCCGGGTCAACCGCATCGTCCTGACCCGCCCGGTCGTGGAGGCGGGGGAGAAACTCGGATTTCTTCCCGGGGATTTTTACGAAAAGGTGCACCCCTACCTGAAACCCCTCTACGACGCCTTTCACAACATGGTCGGCGCCGACC
>DAOQNO010000012.1:0-13388 GCA_035332125.1 Elusimicrobiota bacterium
CCCGGCTCTTTCACGACGTACTCGTTGACCCGGGGCAATCCCGCCGTTTGTTCGCCGATTTCCACGGCGTAGCCCACCAATTCCCGGCCCAGGGCGACAACGTCCTTCAAAAAGGCGGCGGAATAGGCCGGCAGGGGCGCCGGGTAAGTTTCGCTGAACATGGCGGAGGTCGTCATTTTGTAAAAGGCTTGGATGGCCTGAATTTTCAAATCGTCCGCCTTGATGGGCCGATCGCCGATGCCGAGGCGTTCCTGGGTGTCCTTCATCCGGACGCGTACGGCCTCCACGAACGCCTTGGGAAGCGACTCGTAGAGTCCCGTGTTCCACAAATCGTTCACCGGACGGAGAACAAATCCATCGATCTCTTTTTCAAAGGCTTTCTTGGGGTCGAATTTTTGGGACATGCCGTTCAATTCGTAGCCCGCCACCACGAAGTATTCCTGGAAGCCGATGGCGTTTACCGGCATGTTTTTCAACGTCCCGAAAAATTGGGTGTAGGTCTCGGACCGATGGGCCAAGGTGAGGAGGAGGTCGGCCACCCGGGCGGGTTTCCCTTGATGTTCCTTCTTGAGGTTCGGGAACGCGTTGTACACGGCGTCCGCCAGCTGGGCCATGCTTTGAACGGCGTTGAATTGGCGCACTTCGGGGTCCGTGATCTTGGCCCCCATTTCGGCTTCGATTTCCCCGTTGATTTTGTTCCGATACCAGGCCCAGTGGGGGTCGGCGTCGAGTTTTTTCATCAATTCCGGCGTGGCGCTCCAGGCCGCCCAATAGCGAAGCACCGGCAGGCGATTGCCTTCCCAATATTCCTTGTCGGTCACTTCGGGGTGCTGGGTCTTCATTTTGAGGGAGTGGAGCAGCATGGTGGCCATGATGCCGGGCTTTTCCGGCACCCGAAGACCGGCCACGCGGGCCTTGACCGCCAGGAGGGCGTCCATGATTTCTTTAAAAGCGTAGGGTTTGCCGTCGGCTTTTTTGATGCCGTTCAGCTGAATGTTCATTTGAAGCATGGAGAGATCCCGCAGGACGTTGTATTCCTTGGCCTTGGGGGACATGTCCGCCACCAGGGCCGGGGGCAAGAGGGAAAGTACGTGCTGGGAATAGGCGTCGCTCACGGTCCATTTGTTTTTGGCCATGTCCGCCAATATGGCCTCGGACGTTTTAAGGACGTCGCGGAACACCCGCAAATACTCGACCTTGCGGTCCGGTTCCCCCTGGAGGAGATAGAGCATGATCCCTTCGACTTCCAAAACCCCGGGTTCCATTTTCATGTGGCTTTCGTAAAGGCGCGGCGCCAGGGACTTCGCGATGCTTTGAACCGTGGACAATTCCCGGGCCACGGAAAGCGCGGCGGCCCGAATCGCGTCCAGGTCTTTGGATTCGACTTTGTGGCGGTTGAAAAGGGCGATCCGGCCCAGGTTGTATTCGGTTTGGAGGTAGGCCAGACGGAGGTCCTTGTCCGTGGGTTTTTTGTTGAACTTTTTCAGGTCTTCGGTCATCCGGTCGCGAACGATATTGTACAGAGCCGAATCCACCGGGAATTTGGCGGGATCGCTGAACCGTTGGATGTAATCGGCGCCGATCCGGTCCAGGAACGCTTTGATGTAGTCTTCGTTGCCCGCCCCCCGCAGGTCCCGTTCGTTGTGCTCCAACATTTGGGTGAAGAAATCCTGAAGGCCGCCCGGTTCCTGGTAAAAGGCCGTCACCATGGGAATCATTTCCAGGTGGGCGTCCGAAAGGATGGGAATTTTGACGGGCAGAAAGAAGGTGATGTTGCCCGCGACCCGCAGCACTTTGCCAACGGATTTGGGGAACAGCTGGACGGGTTTGATGTCGACGCTGGGAACCACGACCGCCCAGGATTTTTCGATCTCGTAGGAAAGTCGGGTGAACCGCCACACGAGCTCCGGGGTGATCTTTTCGAGGGGGTAGCCGAGACCGTAATGCAGGTTGATGACGGCGGTGGAAAGGACTTCGTATTTGTCCATGGACCCGCTGGCCGTTTCCGCCAAGTCCCGGTAATCCTCCTCGGAAATGAGAACGCCCCCGGTTTTGGGGTTTCGAAGGACCTGCCCTTTTTGAACGAATCGGGTGTAATCCACGTCCCAAACGTCCTTGATCTTGTCCCAGAGCAGGAGCTGGGAGATGTCCTTGACGGAACGGACCTGGGCGGCTTTGGCCGTCTTGGCGTCTCCCAGGGTGGCGTTGATGTCCATCAAGAGGGCCGTTTGGGCCCAATATTTGGCGACCATGGGCTCCCGCAACCAGGGGTAGCCCGTGGAAAGCATCTTGAGATAGGCGCCGACGTCGGCGACCTTGAGCCCAATGGCCGAGGGCGGAACCAACGTGATCAGGGCCGTGGAGCCGCCGTAAATCGCGATGTTCTCCCATTTGGTCGTGTCGTCGCCCATGCGGTCCAATTGGGAGAGCAGGTAAGCCAACTTTTTGGTCTGCTCCTCGGTGAGCTGGGGTTTTTTCAGCATGTCGAGGGGCTTGGGCGGCTCAAACTGGGCCGTCGTATAAGGACTGGTGCGGACGTCCCCCGGCAACGGCAGGGCCGTGTTGGGAATTCCCGTCAAGCGGATCGACTCGACGCCGGGGAATACCTCGGCTTTCACGCCCGCCCCCACGTTAACCGCCGCCTGCATGATCTTGGGGGCGGCCTCCTGGGCGATGGGCTCCGTTCGTTGGACCTGCAAGGCCAAGCCGCCCGAGATGTCGACGCCGGTGTACGGACGCGGCTTGGTGACCGGATCGGCCAGTTGTTTGAGCACGACTTCGGCCGCCGTGGGCGTTCGAAGGGACTGAATTTTCAAGTCGGTGAGGAAATTGGTCACGGGCGCGAAGAAAATGAAGGCGGCGATGAGCGCCGAAAGCCCGTAAACCTGGAACCAGCGCTTCATCATGGCGCTGCGGTCGTCCCGGCGGTAGGCCTGGCCCGCGAAGTGGGCGACGATCCACCCCGTCAGGATGGAGGCGACAATGATGGAAATGCCCAAGGGAAAGAGGGCTCCGAAATAAATGTTTCCGGTGTAGATCAGCCCGGCGAAAGCGGCGAAGCTCAACCCGCCGAAGACCACCAGGTTCATCAACGAAATTTCGCTTTTCCAGGTGTCGGCGATTTTGACGCCCATGAGCTCACGCACGACGGTGGCGCTGGAGGTCACCCACACCGAGGGCACGTTTTTAACGAATTCGATGACTTTGGCGGTGGTCTCCAAATAGAAGGTTCGCTTGATGGCGATGGGCAACGACATGAGGGTGGTGGCCGAAATCGTCAGCAGGGAGAGCAGCAGGTTTTTCACCCCGAACACGAGAAGCAGGCCCCAGAGAAGGGGTTTCCCGAGCCACGGAGAGACGGTGAGAACCTGCACTCGGCTCATGGCGTCAAAATAGGCGGGGTAGAGGAAATGGCCCCGGAAGGCCACGCCCAACATCGTAATCCCGAAGAGCACGTAGGCCAGGGTCTTATTGACCAACAGGGCCTGGTCGGGGAACAACCAGAGGGGAATCAGGCCGGCCAACACGATCAGGAAGGAAGGGTCCCCGTTCAACCGAAAATCGATGCCCCCCAAATGGTAGCGGTGGGCGTGGGGCAGGGCGTCCTTTTCGTACGGTTTGGCGGTGGATTGCATTTGCAGGTCGCCGCGAAGCCAGCGAAAGTCCCGGTCCACCACGCCCGCGAGGGTCAACAGGTCCCGTTCCCGCACCCCGATGGCGTTGGTCAGAAAAGCCGCCACGCGCGTGACCAAGACTTTGGCGCTTTCGGAGGCCGCCGCCGGGAACGTCCGCCAAACGGCCCATTGCCCTTCCGGGGTCAACCTTTCCACGGTGGCATTGATTTGTCCCGGATGGTCGGCCACGGGGGAGAGCACCAAACGCAGCAACTCAAAACGGTTGCCCAATTGCCGGCGGAACACTTGAACGGCTTCCCGGGTGTCCTCGTTGCGGGAGGACTCCACCAATTGGAAGGTGTGGGTCACGTCCCCGTAGACGGCTTCCGTCGGTGAAAATTGGCTTTCCTGCCAGTCGTGGGAAAGGGCCCGGGCCACGGTGACGCGTTCGTCCGTGAAGGAATCCCCGTAGGCCGCGCGTTTGAAAATCTTTCCGTACATGGCCGACATTTTGCCGAAGAGACCCGCTTTAAACCGGGCGTCGTACATGTTGTGGATCACCCGGGATTTATCCAGGTAATCCAACAGGATGCTGGAAAAATAGGACCCGGCCTGACCGCCGCGGGTGTTCCGCGGGGGATCCACCTCGATGGCCGGGTTGAACCCGACCACGCCTTGGTTGGCCGGATGCTCGGCCACCCCGATGGCGGCTTCCACCGCGCCCGGGAGGATGGAGTTCTTGTCGTCCATCACGACGCTCAAATCGTCGGGCTCCAGGGGGCGACCTTCCCCGTCGGTCATACGGTCGGTGTGAAGATCGGCGATGCGCTGGGCCAGCTCTTTGTTGGCCTCGGCGCGGGTCATCGTTCGGGATTCGCCGCGGCTCTCAGCCACCGTGATTTGATTGGCGTCGGTGGTTGATCCCGTGAACCGAACGGTCGTCCCGTCCGCCCGATGAACCACGACGTCGTTTCGGAAATACCCCAGGATATCGCCCGCCATGAGGTTGGCGTTCGGAAAAATCGGCGCGTCCGGGTTCGTGAAATTCTCGTGACCGTCCGGATTGTTGTAGGCCGGCGGGCGGGTGTGGCCGGCCTTGAGCCATTCCAGCCCCGCCACGTTGCCCAGTTTTTTACCCCAGCCGCCCCGTTTCCATTGCACGACGCGATCCACCGCCGAAGCGTCGACGCCCTTGATCAACGCGGTCGCCTCGGCCCGCGTGAGGGTTCGGACGGTCCGGCGGCCCTGGGCGCTGACTTGAACCGTGGTGACCGCGTTCCCCTGAACAGTGACATACAGCCGCGCGCCTTCTTTGTCGAAAAGCGTGAATTGGTTGCCGAGTTTTTTCAACGGGTCCGCGTCCCCGATGCCGCCGGACACCGCCGAAACCGCGGCGGGGCCGGCCAAAAACGATTCGGCCCATTCCATGCCCTGGTTGAAATAAACAAAGCTGACCCGTCCCGGAAACTCGGCGTCCATTTCCGCCTGAAGCCGCTGGAGGTTTTCCAATTCGTAGGGAATGAGTTGGGGGTTGCTGGTGTTGGTCGGCATGGCGAAAGAAATCGTAAAGACTTCCGGCGCGCCCGGTTCGACCGCCGTGTCCCGCAAGGTTTGGCGAAGATTGTCGATGTCCACGCGGCGATAGGCGGCCCACACGTCGGCTTCCAGGTGGATGGTGTCCAGGAACCGGGTGGTCGGGTCGAAGTTTTGGGGAATTTCGCTTCGGTATTGGCGGGGGACGCCAAAGCGATAAACCACGCGGCGGACCACGCGCCCGTCCACCTCATCGAACCGGACGGTGATGTTGGGCTCCCGATCCGCGGCGAGGGACAGGGGGAGGCTGTATTCCTTCTCGATCATTTTCCCGAGCCCCGCCCAGGTTTTTTCCTCCGCCGTCGTGGGCCCACCGATTTCGGGGAATCCGACGCCCACGGGGTTGACGTAATTTTCCGTCACGTCCACTTCAATCCATTCGTTGCCGAGCACACGGACCCCGTCCGGCGACAATTGTTGCGTTTCGCCTTTCGCGGCGGACAAAATTTCGTTCACGCGGGTTTCGAACCGTCGTCCGGCGGTCCCCGGGGAGGGGCGAAGCACCGCCACCATCGCCCCGGGAATTACCGCGTTTTTCGCGTCCCGGGCTTCTTGGAACGTCACTTCGACGTCCAGCCGGAATCCTTCCCACATTTTCCCTTGAACAAAGCGGGCAAATTCCGCCTGGGCCGCTTCGTCGAGGACCCGGGGGAATTGAAGGGAGGCGCTGGGCGCCGTCGGATTGAGGTTAAAACTTGCCGAAAGGCCGTTGGCCGATTTGAAATAGGCCGCGCCGATGTCCGTCTTTAGATAGCCGTCCAGGGGGTTGCCCGACATTTTGGGCACTTCGACGGAGAAGGCGTAGGGTCGACCGGTTTTTTGGGCGTGCTCGCGGACGACCTCCAGGAAGTCCCGGCGGGCGTGCCCTTGGGGCGGGGGCCCAAACATCATGAACACCATCACCAGCAGGGGATCCACGAAGGAGCGGGAGATGTTGTAAAGGAGGGGCCCGAGAACCACCCAAGAGGCCGCGGTCAAAGCGGCGGAAGGGAAAAAGAAAACCTGCGAGAGGAATATGCCCGTAAAGGCCAGGCGGCCGATGGCGGCCAGCGTGAGAAACAGGCGGGCGCCGGTTTGTAGTTGAAAGCCTTCGGGGACCAACCGGGATTCGTAATAGGCGAAGGTTCCGTCGAAGGTCCGCCACATGACGTCGCGCTGTTCCCTCAGGGAATCGCCGGCTTCCCCCAGGACGCCGTCCCGTCGTTCCGCCAGGGATTGACGGAGGGCGTCCACGAATCGGCGTTGAAGTATGGTTCGGCGAACGACGACGTCCGTGTCGATTTGATCCCGGGCCCGATTTAATTCGGCCAATTCCCGCCGTTGGGCCTCGCTCGCCAGGGTTCGGCGGTCGAAAGCCAAACGCTT
Organism: Elusimicrobiota bacterium; assembly: GCA_035332125.1. Lineage (GTDB taxonomy): Bacteria > Elusimicrobiota > Elusimicrobia > FEN-1173 > FEN-1173 > JADKIY01. The sequence goes on from DAOQNO010000012.1 coordinate 6,573, forward strand.
GATTTGTTTGTCCAATTCCCGGGCGCGGTTCCGGAGGGCGGCCAGGGTTTCGTCGGATTTTTCGACCCGGGCCGTCATCCGCTTGATTTCCGAAAGTCCGATAAAGGAGATGTACCGGCCGTGGGCGCCGTAAGTATTGTAACGGGGGAATTGACCCTGTTTAAGGAGAAGATAATTCCGCAACATCCATTGACGAAGGCCGGCGGGGGCGGCCTTGACGCGGGCGGCGTCTTCGGCCGTTAATTGGTTGCGGCGCCAACGCCGCAGGGGGGCGTTCCAGGTTTTGGGGGCCGTTCGAGGTCCCTTGGACAGTTCACCGGTCATTCGACCGGCCACCCGGTCGGCCCAACGCTGGACGTCTTTCCCGTTCGGGTCGCCGCGCCAGAGGCGGAACGTGCCGACCATCCCCGCCATGGCGAAGGTGGGCGTGACCCAATCGACGAAGGAAGCGTCGGACAGCCATCCCTGGACGGCCGCGGCCCAGGAACCGAGATATAGCGAAAAACCGATGCGGAGCGATTCCAGAATCCCGGCCAAGCTAAACGAGGGGCCGGCCAATTCCGTAGCCATTTTAAGGTGCATCCCGGTGTCGGCACCGCCGGCGGCCGAAACTTGCTGGGCGGCGTCGAAGGCGGCTCCCGTGTCGGGCAACATAAAGAACATCGCCACGGCCGCCCCGATTTTGGTCAGGACGCCCATGTCCAAGGAACGCGCCCAGGCCCAGGGCCCGGTGTCGGCCGACGGAGCGGGAAGGGTCCCGGTTCCATCGGCGTCGGGGGTGGGACCCCGCCCCGTGGCCCCGGCGTCGTTTTGACCCGGGGACCGAGGCGCCGCGGTCGGCGCCAAACCCGCCACGGGCGCTTGCAATGGAGCGGCGGCGGCCGTGCCCTTGGTCAAAGGGGCATCGAGGGTGTTGAGAGCCGAGGCGGCGGGGGCGTTTGAAGAAATTTGTTGGGCCGTTTCACCGGGCATCGCCGGCCGTTCAAGGGTTTGACCGGGCGCGATGCTGTGGAGATTGACGCCGGGATTGGCTTGTGCGTAGGCGGCGAGTCGCTGGGCGATGTCGGTGTTGGTCACCGTGGCGGCCCCCGCCTTCACCAAGTCCAGGCGGGCCATGCTCCAAACCGTGTCTTTCATCTCCACCGTGTAATGGGCTCCGTCGGCCGAAAGCTGGGCGGCTTCCGCGGAATTGAAGGCGGAGGTCGCCAACAACGCGGGAACGCCCAAGGCCACGGCCAACAACAAGGTCCGAAGGCGGGGCCCCAGGGTGCGGGCCCGCGCGATGCTGAAGCCCGCCCACCCCAGGGCGGTCACTCCCGCCAACGCACTGAGAATTCCCGCCGGCGAGACGCCGATGGAGAGCCCCGCCGCTTCGCCCGCCATGGCCACCGGCGCGGCGGTAAACAGGAGGGCCCCCACCGCCCATTTGCGAACGGTCGGCCAGGATCGCACGACGGCGTCCCACACCCGCGCCGAGGAGGACGCGGTGGCTTGCCGGGCCGTGGCCAGGGCGGTTTCGCCCCGCCGAACGTCGGCGCGGGGGAGGACCGTGGCCGTGACGGCCGTTTGAGCCAGTTGGCGGATTTGGCCGGCCGAGGAAAAGGCGGCCCATCGGTCGTTCAAGGCGTTCCGCAACTCGGCGGTGTTTCCGCCGCCCCGGGCGGCGGCGACGGACTTAAAGGCGGACAACACATCGGTCCAAAGTTTTTGCAATCCGGGGCGGGATTGCAGCAAGGAGGAAAAGCGTTTATTCAGGTTGGCCGTTTCGCCGTTCCGAACGGTGTCTTCGGTGATCCAGGTGATTTGGTCCGAGGCCAAATCGCTGGCGATGATGAACACTTGGCCGTTGAACTCGCCGAACAGGAGCGTTTGCGCTTTGTTGCCCGCGTTGTCGACCAACTGCGCCACGTCCCGGAGCTCGAGATCCACTCCCCGGGATTTCAACCATTCCCGGTAGGCCGCCAACAATTGCTCGTTCGTGGCCGCTTCGCTCTTGGGTACGGACAAAACACGTTCCGATCCCTTGGCAAACATTTCGATGAGGCTTTGGCCGGGGAGGTTCCGCGACAGCGGGAGATCTTCCCGGAAAACCAATTGGTTGGCTTCGCGGACCGTATGGCTGAAGGCGCGGGGTTCCTGGCTGATGGAAAGGTCGGACGCCGGAGCGTCCGTGGCAAATTGCGGCTGAACCACGGCGTAGCTGGCGCCGGATTGACGAAGGAGGCGCGTCAGGCCGGGCGTGTGGAAGCCGCCGGCGATCAGCACCGCCCGCCGCGCGCCGGTTTTCTCCATGTCGGCCAAGGTGTTCTTCACCAAAGCGACGTCACGCTCCAGGGCCAATTCGTAGTAATCGCGCACCTGGGGCAGAGCTTTGGTCCAGGCGAGGTCCGGGGTCGAGGCGGGCGCGCCGTGCGTCGTTAGATAACTTTCCACGTCGGTCCAATCCAGGGCCCCTTCCTGGCGGAACGCGGCGTATTGGTCCGGGGTCATTTCCTGGCGCCACAGGAGTTTTTCCTGGGCCACCCGACGATCTAAATTCACCAGTCGCCAAACCTTGTCGTCCTTGGCGAAGGATTCCAGCAGGCGGTTTTTGAGCTGATCGACCTCCGCCACCAGGCGTTCGTGGCGCAGGTTTTCCGATAATTTCAGGTACCCGACATAATCCCGGAGGCGACGGGTGGGCAAATCGATTTTCTGTCGTTTGAGCCCATCGGCCACCGTTAAAAGACTTTCATAGAATTCGGCGGCCGTCAGGCGCCCCTGTCGGTAGGCCAAGGCGCGGGCGGCCAGGCCTTCCACATCGGTGGTTGCGGCCCGCTGGCCGATTTTTTCCACCAATTCGGCCCGTTCCTGGGAGAGGGCGCGCAAGTCCAAGGCGGATTCCAATCGGGAGAGTCGATGGAAGGCGTTTAAGTTCGGATAGGTTTCCGCCGGGGCGCCGGTGGGAGAGACCGCCAGGAGAGCCTGGGCGTAACGGACAAAGGAAATATTTTGCGCGGCGAATTCTTGAAGGGGGGTGTCGAGCTTCTTAAGGGATTCCGGGTAAATCTTTGATTTAACAAGAGCGAGGCGGGCCTGCACGGAGGTCATGTAGCGATCCGCGGCGGTCCGGGCCGCGGCGGTTTGGTGGCGGGCGGCCAGGTTCTTTTCATAAAGGCTGTCCGTTTCGACACCGATCAGGCGTACGGTGCCCGAGGATTCCACGACGCTGCGGTATTCCTCCCCGGTCATTTCCCCCTTCTGCAAATGGGCCTTGGCGACTTTTTCCCGAATGTCCGAAAAGGGGAAGGCCGACAGCCAGTCCACCCGGGCCGGTCCCGCGCCGCCTTCCTGGTAGACCGTGAGGGTGGCGGCGTCGCCGCTCCACCAGCCGGAACGAAGGAGTCCCGCCAGAGTTTGAGCGGCGTTGATTTGGGCCGGATAGAGCCCGTGGGCGTCTTGAAGATGAAGAAGGGTGGGGCCGGTTTTGCCGCCCTCGGCGATGTGGGTTTCGACAACGGATCCCAGGGCGGTGGGCAGACGATAGGCGCCCAAAACAGGGTTTAACGATTCGCTGGGCCAAGACAGGCCAGCCAGGAGGTTTGAGGACCGGCGATCCTCGGCGGCCGCCGATTGGCCCCGGGAGGTTTGGCGTTCGGCCCAAAAACTGGTTTGAGCAAAGGGTTCGCCCACGGAGGTAAATACAAACGCGAGGGCGATGACGGTCGCCGCCGCTCTTTTTATTCCGGAGGTTTTCCCGCGCTCTTCGGTCATATTCTTGTCGGCCTCTCCTCTTGTATAGCCGGCCGGTGGGTTGGCCGTACTTTCGTCATTACTAGTTAACAAGAAGCGTCAGAATTTGGCCTTAAATTGTTGTAACGGTTGTGTAAATTGATGGAATCATCGGTTTGTCGTCGGTAAAAATGGGGGTGAGTGGGAATTTTTCCAGCGTTTTACTGCTTGAGCCACTCCCAGGCGCTTCGGTGCTGTCCGTGGGCCTGGACATGGTCCAAAAAGGCAGCGTAGAAGGGGTGTTGGCCGATGGTGGCCGAATCCCCGATGACGATCAACAGTCGCCGCGCCCGGGTCATGGCGACGTTCATCCGCCGGGTGTCCGACAGGAACCCCACTTCGGCTTTTTCATTGGACCGAACGAGGGAAACGATGACCACTTCCTTTTCGCGCCCTTGAAAGCCGTCCACCGTTCCCACTTCGATCCCCTTGGGAAGAAATCCCCGCAACATTCGGACCTGGGCGCCGTAAGGGGAGATGACGGCGGTCCATTCCCGCCGGATGCCCGCCCCCTCCAATTCCTCCCAGAGAAGAGCCGCCAGCCGGGCTTCGCCTTCGTTTTCCCGGCTGTCCAAAAGTTCGTTCCATGTTTCGGCGTATCCGGTGCCGGCCGTATCGACAAAAACCAGGGTGCCCTGGGTCAAATCCGTGGGTTGCACGTGGGGCAGACCCAGAGCGTCGTGATCGCGGACCGACCCATCGGCGATCAATTTCCCCTCGTAAAATCGCTCCGAAGAGAATCGCATGATCGTCTCGTTCATTCGGTATTGGACCCGAAGCAAGGCCTGCAGATTGTCCGGCAATTCGGGTTGAAGTCGCTCCATGAGCGTCGTTTTGAGTCCGGCGGCGGCCGCTTCCTTCGAATAGATCGTCGGAGGCAATTGAAGGGGATCGCCCGCGAGGACGATTTTTTGGGCCAGGAGAATCGGCACCCAGGACAGGGGTTCGGTGGATTGGCTGGCCTCGTCCAGACACACGAGATCGAAACGTTCGCCGGAAAGATTTTTTCCGATGCCGCCGTGGGTGGCCAACACGACGTGGGCCCGTTGAATGATGCGCTTGGCGAGGGCCTTTTCCAAATTTCGGGCCTCTTTCCAAAGGGCTTTGATCTCTTTTTTCATCTCTTTGTCTTCGACGGGGTCGTAGGTGCCGCGGTTTTGCCGACGGTAACGCTGCAGGACCAACTGCTCCCGGTCGCGGTCCATAAGGGCGATGGGTTTTTGGTCCGGATGTTCGTCCATTTGGGCCATAAGGGTGGCGTGGCGAAGACTTTCCAGCGTGCGGGCCGGGTGGCCCAGGCGGACGACCCGAAGGTCGCTGTCGAGCAGTTTTTCCAGCATGTTGTCGACGGCAATATTGGAAGGCGCGGTCGCCAGCACCGTCAATCCCCGGAGGGCGGCCTGTCGAATGATTTCCACCAACACGGTGGTTTTCCCCGTGCCGGGGGGGCCGTGGACGAGCGCCACGTCCTTGGCCGCCAGCGCCGAACGAACGGCGTCCTTTTGAAACGTGTTCAGCCCGTCGTTGTAAAATTCGATCTCTTTCGGCGGATCGGCCTGGGCCGAACGCAGGCCCATCAACACGTCGCGCAATTCCCCCAAACGTCCCGTGGCCCGTTGGGCGATGTCCAGGGCCCGGCGCATGCGTTTGTAGGTCGCGTCGGACCCGAGGAGGTCGATCTGGCATTTCCCCGTCGGCGGATCGATCAATTCCTCGTTGAGGGCCACCGTGACGCGGTATTCCTCCACGTCATACAGGGTGCCTTCCTTGGCGAAACCACCCTGGAGGAAAGTGACCCGGACAATGTCGCCGGAATCCATGGCGTGAAAAGGCGACAGGGCTTCGCCCGCCGGGGGGCGCGAAAGGACCAGCAAGGGCATTCCGCCCACGCCCACGTCCTGGCGTTCGATCACCAGGCGGGAAACGGTTTTGCCCAATTGTTCCCGGGTTTCCACGGGCCAACGGTCGAGCTCCCGCTTGTTTTCCTCTTTTTCGGCCTCTCGCTCTATTTCAATGAGGTCAATCAGTTTCTGGAAGTGCTCTTCAATCTCCGGCATGGGCGGGATTTTAGCAATTGAGCGAAGGATTTCGCCTTTTAAACTCCTGGTTTTTGACGGTTTTCGGAGCAATCCTTGGAACGACAGGGGGGTCATGGGTCGGACAAAAGGATTTACGCTCATCGAATTGATGCTGGTGGTGGCGATCATCGCGCTGCTGGCCGCCATCGCCATTCCCAAATTCGCCGATCTCGTCATCAAGGCCAAGGAAGCCGGGGTGAAGGGAAAACTCGGGACCCTTCGAAGCGCCATCAACCTCTATTACGTGGACAATGAAGGAACCTGGCCTCGGGAGGTGAACCTTCTGGGGGTGCCTTCGGTGTTGGTCCCGAAATATCTGGACGAGTTTCCCGCCATTTCCATCCCGACGGTTCCTTCCCACGCGCTCGGAAGCATTCACACCGGATCCCTCGCGGGGGGAGATCCTTATGTGACGGATTTTTTGTGGTTTGGCGCCGTGCAGGGCTGGGCCTACGGTTGGCGGACGGGAACCCTTGTGGTGAACTGCACCCACACCGATTCCAAAGGTTCAACCTGGAGCCTTTGGTAAATCCGGGGGTCGGGGGAGCGGAATTCGGTTGGGGAATCAGCCGCCCGCGCGGATCCACAGGGTGGTCGCGAGCACAAAGGCGCACCAGGTGAGGACCAGCATGGTGGGAAACCAAAGGGGTTTTAGCGTTTTCATTTGTAGCACCTCGCTGAGTTTCATTTCTGTCGCCCCCTTTTGACACTGGACGGGATCAAATGTTCCCGTCCTCACCCGATCTGCTTGCAACGAATCGACCAAAAACATACCGCCACGTTCATTAAGAGAAAAACGATCTATTTTTAGATATAAAAAACGCGGGCCGTCCCGAAGGGGACGGCCCGGCGCTCAGCGGCTATTCTCGACGAAGCTAGCTCTGACTGTAGGCCACCGCAAATTCCTTGGCGAAAGCTTCAATCGATGTGGGGGTCGTGGTTTGGGCACCCCGGGCCTGGGTGGGGC
>DAOQNO010000013.1:0-13096 GCA_035332125.1 Elusimicrobiota bacterium
TCGCCGCGGTGTGCGGCGTCGGGATGGAAAAGCGTCGGGCGGACATGAATTGAAAAGCCTTTTCCGCCGGCAACGGGGCCCGCCCCGGGTTTTTCCGCACGTGGGCGTCCACCACCGCGACCAAGGCCGAACGAACTTGGGCCAACGTCGAATGGCGGAGGGGGTTCACCCCCGACAATCCCTTCGCCAATGCGGGTTCCCCGGCGATTTTCTCCGCCCAATAAGCGAAGTCGTTCATCGGTTCGGGGACCAGGAATTGATGTTCGTGCAGAAACCGGTGGGTGTGAAAGTAAATCACGCCGTCCGGCAACGTGCGCAATCCCCCCAGAAGTTCCTCGGCGGTGTGGGCTTTTTCGCTTCGAATCAGAGTTAAGGCCAAGCGGGTAAAAAAACGAAAAGGCGAAGCGGCTTTTTTCATGGGATTCTCCTGACGAGTTCCAAGGTCCATTTGAGAAACGCGAGCACCTCCCCCTGACGGGAGAGCCGGTAGGCCGCGCGGGTTTTTTCAGGCCCCACTTTCACGGCGAATCCCCGGCCCACCGCGGCGCGAAACATGTCTTCGTCGGTGGCGTCGTCCCCCACGGCCATCACGAAGGGCCGGCCGCGATGCCGCCAAATTTTTTGCAAGGCCCGGCCTTTGTCCCAGCGCACGCGCGGCCTTAATTCCCAAACGCAATGGCCCCGGGTCCAATGAAACGCCCGGGCGTGGGTTTTCCTTTTGAGCGTCGACAGGGCGGTCTTAAAAAAAACCATTTGCTCGGGTTGCACCCGGCGGTAATGCACGCTGAGGCCGTAGCCCTTTTCCTCCAAATGCACCCCCCCGACGCCCCGAAAGGCAACCTGGGCCAGACGCATCAATTCCCCGGTGTGACGCTTCAAACGCCGGGCGGTCGGGTTGACGTACCCAAACCCGGGCCCGGACATTTCCAAGCCGTGATTGCCCCCATAAAACACCTTCCCCACCCCCACGCGTTTTCGCACATCCGCCAACGAGCGTCCGCTGAGGACCGCCACATCGCAGCGGTCGGTCAATGCCCCCAGGCGTTTTCGCAGGGTCGCCGGCATCCGCGCCCGGGATGGATGATCCACGAGGGGGGCCAGCGTCCCGTCGAAATCCAGGGCCAGCAAGACGCGCGGCGCCGCCCGGACGCGACCCACCCACCGACGGGCGAACCCCCAAAATGATTTCGTCATAGGGCGCGGACGGGGGCGCTCTCCGAAGCCAGTCGAACCCGGGTTAGTTCCTCGATCAATTCCCCGGCCCAGCGGTAGATGTTGTGTTCCCGAACCACCTCGCGCATGCGCTTCATCCGATCGGCCTGTTCATCGGGCGACATTTCAAGCGCGAACCGCAGAGCGTCGGCCATGCGCTCTGTGTCGTAGGGATTGACGAGCAGGGCGTCGCGCAATTCCCGGGCGGCCCCGGCGAAAGGGCTTAAAATCAGAACCCCGGCGTTGTCCGGGCGGGCGGCCACAAATTCCTTGGCCACGAGGTTCATCCCGTCGTGAAGCGAGGTCACCAGGCAAACGTCCGCCGTCCGATAATAGGGGAGAATCTCCGCGTGGTTGTGGTGCCTTTTCAGGAACACAATGGGGCGCCAGTCCCTTTTTTTGAATTTCCAATTCACCCGTTCCGCCTCCGAATCCACCTCCGCCAGGAAATCGTGATACCGTTTGATGTGCGTGCGGCTGGGCGCGCCGATCTGGACGTAGGTGAATTCGCCTTGGTATTCGGGGAACCTTTCCAAAAACCGCTCGATGCCGTGAAAACGCTCCAAGACGCCTTTGGTGTAATCCATACGCTCGACGCCGACGGCCAGGAAGCGGGCTTTGATTCCCAGCTCCTTCAGCAGGGCCGCGCGGTCCGGGGGGGGGAGAGTCACGGGTTCGGGAAAGTCCACGCTGATGGGAAACGGTTTGACCAGGGTCGGGTGGTTTTCCCGATGGATGGTGAATCGCTCCCATTCGATTCGGCATTCGAGCACCCGGTCGACGGTTTCCATGAAATTGTTGCAATGGAATTGGGTGTGGAAGCTCACCAAATCGGCCCCCAGCATGCCCGCGAGCAATTCGCGCTGCCAGGGGCAAATGCCGAAGGCTTCCGGGTTCGGCCAGGGAATGTGCCAGAAAATAGCCACCCGGGCGTCCGGGCGTTTGGCTTTGATCATTTTCGGAAGAAGGGCGAAGTGGTAGTCCTGGATCAACACGCAAGGTTTTTCAATCCCGTCGATTTCCTCCAAAACGGCGGCCGCGAATTTCTCGTTGACGGCCTGGTAGGCGGCGAAATCCTGGGACCGAAACAAGGGGCGCGTGTGGGCGATGTGGCAGAGGGGCCAGAGACCTTCGTTCGCGAACCCGTAGTAGTAGCCGTTTTCCTCCTCCTTGGTGATGCCGACGCGCCGGAGGGTGTAAAAAGGATCGTCGGGCGGCACGCGCAACCGGTTCTTGTCGTCCACGGTTTCCCAGTCGGCGTCGCCGGCCCCGTGGGCCACCCAGGTGCCGCCCGCCGCGCGCATCATGGGGTCCAACGCCGTCACCAATCCGCCGGCGGGCACAATCCATTTTAAATGACGCCCTTCGCGGGTGTGCATGTAGGGCTCCCGGTTCGACACGACCAGGAGGGGGTTGCCGCTCAGTTTGAGCTTCACGTGTTCCTTCAAACGTTCCGCCGTCCAGAGGGATTCGGCCGTCTGACGCAACCGGGCCTCCTCTTCCGCGGCGGATTTGGCCTGGACCAAATGCCGCGCGAACCGGGAGGCCTCTTTGGCCAGGGGGGCGAAAAGTTCGGAATGGGGCAGGGGCGGAGTTTCGACGGTATCGCCCGCGCGCAATTTCTTCATCCATTCGGCCATTTGGTGGATGGGGCCGAAGACGCTCCATCGCATCAACCCGAGGATGAGCAGGGTAATCACCGCCATTTGAACCAGGGCTCGGCCGAAGGTGTGGCGCCAGATGCGGGCCAAGTACCCGTGAATGTAGGTCGCGTCGTGAACGATCAAAAGGGCGCCGGCGGGCTGATCGTTGAGGACGATCGGATAGGCGTAGGCGTAATCGGACTTGCCGCGCCATTTAACGTATTCGCCCCGGGCTTGGCGGGTGTCGATGACTTCGGCCACCAGGTCGGATTTCTCGGGAAGGGATTTTAAAAGGACCGTGGTCCCCGCCAACGCCTTGTCCTTCACGTCAAAAACAACGATGCCCGTTAAACGGGATTTGTTTTCAAACCGCCGAAGAATCCTTTGGAGGTCCTTCGTGGATCCCTGGGCCATTGCGGTGCTCACCGATTCCTCGAGGCCCTCGGCCACCAGGGCGGACCGGCGGTTCAATTCATCGGTTTGATTGCTTCGCTCCTGTCGCATGAGCAAGTAGGCCGATCCCGCGGCCACCAGGCCCACCGCCAACACCATGGAAATAATAAATTGCGCCGTCATTTTCATAGGAGGACCTCGAGGAGGATTACGGCCATCAGAAGGGCCGTTAATTTCAGGACAAAAGGCCCCATGGTTTTGAACCAATCCCAGGGGGTGAAATGCGGGGCGATGTCTTTTCGGATGAAGGCAAAAGCCACCACCGATTGGGCGGATCCGATGTGGGTCAAACATCCGCCCACGGCGTAGCCGGCAATTTGGGCCATGGCCGAGGCGTGGACAACGGTGAGTTCGAATCCCCGCAGGGCCCGTCCGGCGAAATCGGCCACCACGTTGTTGTCCAAAAGGGCGGACAGGAGTCCCGTTCCGATGAATTGGGCGGCGGCCACCGTCGCCAGACCGCCGTTTTCCAGGCCCCATTGTAGGCCCCGAGCCAGATGTGAGAAAAAATCGGTTTTTTGGAGAAGGGAGATTGAGAAAAACAATGGGATCAAAAATAAATATTCCTGGGTTTCGTGCCAGGCCTCCCGCCCCGCCAACCCGCGCATCTTTTTTCGGGGAGCGATGGCCAGAAAGGCCGTCGCGCACCCGGCCCAGGAGGCGAAAAATAGGGGAACCGCGTGGTCCGCCGCGTGCCAAATCAGGAGGCCGATAAAAGGAAGAAAAGACAAACCGGCCCACCGTTGGACGGTCTGTCGAGGGCGCCGCATTTTTTCGAGCCGCTGGTCCAGGACCGCGGCGGATTCGTCCGCCTTGTGGTCGTTTCGCCCGAAGACGTGGACGTAATAATCGTCCAGGGTTTCCGCGAGATCCTCCGATAGAAACCGTCCGAGGAGGCGAAGGCGGGTGTCGCGGGGGACCCGTTCATTGACCAAGGCCTCCCCGAAGGGGACGCCCCGGTGGAGCCGCTCAACGACGGCGGGGTAATGGACCCCAATCTCCCCTCGATGTTCCCCGACGAATTCAAGGGGCAACACCACGTCGCCGTGACGGTCGGCCTGCAGGAATCGGACGTCGGCCGTGTGGCGATCCAGTACGTCCAGCCGCCGGAAATTGACCACTTTGTCCCGGAGCACCGGACGCAGTCGAAGGAGCACCAATAGGTAGCTCGCCAAGGCCCCCGGCAGGCAGTAACGCAGAAAAAAACCGTCGGTCAAGAGGGGGTGCAAATTGGCTTTCATAATCAAGTTGGGCGGTTCCCCGTAGGCCAACCACATGCCGGAGACCGTGGTGATGACTGTCGCCAACATGACCGCTAAAAGGAGGTCCCGATCCTTTACTTTCGCCCAGAACAGCAAGATGACCAGAGTCCGGATCAAGAGGCCGATCATGGAGACCCCGTCCAGAATGCCCGAAGCCAGGGCGACGATTCCGGCCAATAGACCGACGGTGGGAAAAACCCGTCCCCGCCAACGAGTCAACAAACCGAAGGCCACGGTTTCCAGCAGGCGGGACTGGGAAATCGCCGAAACAAAATAGGTGAGGCCGACAATAAAGAGCATCGTGTCCAAATGGATCAGGCCGTCCAGCGCGCGGAAATGGAGAAAATGCCGGGCGACGAATTCCCCAAGGGCCGATAGCCCCCGCGCCGTCCACTCTTCCCGCAGGACCGACGCGGGCCACCAGCGGGTGAAGAACGTGGCCGCAACGATCATTCCGGCCCCGAACGTCAGGGCGTTTTTATCCAATCGGTAAGGAATCGATCCGAAAACAAATAGGGCGAGCACCGTTAAAATAACTTCCAGAGCCAAGAGCCAAACGGGCATGGGGCCGGGGGAGAACCGGGCAATGAGGCCCGCCAAAAGAATGGCGGCGGCCAAAAAGGGAAGGGGGGGGATTCGCTTCATTGTCCCCGGACCCCGGCGACTTTAAAATGGAGGGCGCAACGGGGATGGTCAACCCCGCCGGCCCTCCAACCCATCCGCCCGTATAAAAATGGGAACACCGGGTCCGTTTTTACAGGATGTATTGGCAATCGGTACCCCCCCCAAAAAAAAGGACCGCCATTCCGCCTCCCCCCCATGGTTTCCCATCGGGGACGAGCGGAATGGCGGCCCGACCATTCTTATCCTCCGGAACCGACATCGATTCCGAACCCTTTTATAATTGACTGCAACGCAGTATACCAGTTGCTTTGCGATCATGGGTGTCGATGAAAGGCGTTCGGGGAATTCGCGGTCCTCAATGTCGGATTGGTAAAACCCGTCGAAGGAAAGGATCAGGACCCCTTCGCAGAACGGTTCAGCGCGTTCCCTCGTTGGCGCGTTCGCTATTTCGGTGGGGGGGTCTCGAGGAGGAAGGCGTAGTTCAGGGAAAGGGTCTGATATAAATTTTTGGCCCCGACGACGCGGGCCGTCATGTAGGCGATCAAGGCCGCGAGCATGACGGGCAAGAGATTATCGTGGTGGCCCGACATCTCGAAGATGATGACGAAGGCGGTGATGGGCGCCTGGATGACGGCCGACAGGAAGGCGGCCATACCCAAAAGGGCGCAGAGGGCGACGGAGAGGCCCATCCACTGGGCCGCATTGGCCCCCAGAGCCGCCCCGATGGATAGGGATGGAGCGAAAATGCCCCCCGCGATGCCCGACCAGTACGTGAGCAGGGTCCCCGCGATTTTGGCCACGGGAAAGAAAGGGTGCCAACCGGTCAGGTCGCCGTGCGTGAGCAATTGGGCGACGGCGTTTCCGGGCCCCAGGACGTCTCGACCGCCAACTCGAGCCACCCCCAAAAGACCCAGGGCGAGAATCACCGGGAGGGCATAACGCCAACGACCGGTTTTGTAGGGGACCAACGCTTTTTTTCCCTCAAGAACAGCGGTGGAAAAGAAGGCCCCGAACAGTCCCCCCAGTACGCCGATCGCCAGCACTCCCCACAAAGGAACTCCGGGGGCGTCGGCCAAGGTGCCAAAATAGGCGTACTCCCCGGTGAGCAATTTCGCCGTGATCGCGGCCGCGATAATGGCGAGGATGACGTAGTCTTTGAACGTGGCGAAATGTTCCGAGCCCAATTCTTCGACCGCAAAGGTCACGCCCGCGAGCGGGGTATTGAAGGCCGCGGCCAAGCCCGCGGCGCCTCCCGCCACCACCGCGGATCGACTGTCGAGATTGAAAGAAAAAAATCGTCGGAACAGAAGAATCACCCCTAAAAAAATGCAAGCCGCGACGTGCACGGTCGGTCCCTCCCGCCCGGAAGACGCTCCGGCCCATACGGCGAGAAGGAGGGACGTCACCTTGACCCCCAAGGTCAAGGGGGAGGTCAGGGGCGCCAGCCGGGGCTCCGTGGATGGCGTCAGGTGCTTGGCGGCAAAAATGGCCTGGGGGATTCCCGTCCCGTCGGCGCAGGGGGCGATTCGACGGACCATCTCAACGGAAATCAGGAAGAGGAGCGGGGTGGTAACCCAGGCCCAGGCGCCACAACGGGAAAAATCAAGCCGGTGGGCGGTGACAAATTCAAAACCCCGCATGAACGTCACGCAGGTCAGGCCCGTCAGACCCGCCGCCAGAAGGTAGGCGAAGAGGGTAAACCCGTACCGATGCCGCCAAACGCGTTCGGAAATTTCCTTGGCGGTTTTTAGCATGAGATATTTTACCTCTTCCGAAACGCCGATTTTGTCCGGCGGCCCGGCGGCGCGGCGCGAAAAAGCATTTGCCGACGGAACGGTTCGCCCTCGGGTCAAATCGGGACTCGCCCGCTGGAACTTTTGGGCGCGCCAAGAATTAATGATAACCTTCCCCCATGGTCGCGGTTGCGCAACTTCTGATCGGATTGGTCTGCGCGGGGATCGGTGGTGAATTGTTCGTTCGCGGCACCGTTGGAATGGCCCGGTGTATGCGGATCCCTCCGGGGATCATCGCCGCGACCTTCGCCGCTTTTGCGACGTCCAGTCCCGAATTATCGGTCGCCATCGGGTCGGCCCTCACCAAGGACCCCCAAATTTCCTTGGGCGACGCGTTGGGCAGCAACGTGGTTAATATCGCCCTCATTTTGGGTCTGTCGTTGTTCGTCTCCCCGCCGGTGGCCCCGTTGGTCAATTTCAACCGGGAACTCGTCGTGGCGCTGGTGGTCCCCCTCTTGGTGGGGCTCGCCGCGTTGGATGGAACGATCGCTCGGTGGGAAGGATGGTTGTTGTTGTCCGTTTTTGGGGGTTGGATGGTCGTTCTGTTGAGGGGAACGCTTCGGGAGCGGGGCCAACCTTCCGTTTCTGCGTCGCGCGCGAGCCCGTGGGAAGTCGTTGTTTTTTCGTTGGTGGGACTGGGTTTGCTTATTATTGCGGGCGACCAGGTCGTGCGGGGAGCCCGGGCGTTGGCCCGTTTCATGGGGATCGGAGAATTTGTGGTCGGAGCGACGATGGTGGCGATCGGCACTTCCGTCCCCGAATTGGCCACCACGCTCGTCGCCCTCTGTCGGCGGCAAGAAACCATCGGCTTCGGAATCGTTTTGGGGAGCAACATATTCAATGGGTTGCTCATCGTCCCCCTCACAGCCGTGCTTTGCCCCATCGCGGTCCACGGCGCCTCAACGGCCGTTGCCCTGGTCGCCAGCGCGATGGCGGGACTCCTATTGGTTCCGGGCGCTTCGGGTCACCTTGGCCGCGCGCGCGGATTCCTCTTATTAACGCTGTATGTCTTGTTTGTATTCATAATCTCCAGGTTCCGCTGAGAATCCATCGCCGACCAGTCGGTCGACGCATTTTGGGGCGATCCGAAACGACGTCGGAGCGCGGAGAGCCTTCCCTCTAAAATCAACGAACCCAACCGATGAAATCGATTGGGCTCGTCCCTGAAGTTTGAATCTTAAGAATGGGATGGGGGAGTGAGATTTGAACTCACGAGCGGAGGTCCTTGGTGGCACACCAAGGCATGATGGTGGCGCCGCGAGGGAAGCGGCGCCAACCTGACGGCCAATGCCCGGAGTTTGGGCCTTCGAACCATGCGCCTCTACCGCATTTCGAGCCGCTGACCGCGGAGGGCGTCCGCGGTTAAACCGGGGGAGCCGGGATTTGACCGGCGACCGTCCCCACGGCCATGCCCCGGAGTGTGGGGCATCGTGCGGCGGATGGATCAGCGAGAAGCAAGGTGGCGGAGGGAGTGAGATTTGAACTCACGAGCCGCGGGCCTTGGTGGCACACCAAGGCATGATGGTGGCGCCGCGATGGAAGCGGCGCCAACCTGACGGCCAATGCCCGGAGTTTGGGCATTCGAAGCTTGCGCCTCTACCGCATTTCGAGCCGCTGACCGCGGAGGGCGTCCGCGGTTAAACCGGGGGAGCCGGGATTTGACCGGCGACCGTCCCCACGGCCATGCCCCGGAGTGTGGGGCATCGTGCGGCGGATGGATCAGCGAGAAGCAAGGTGGCGGAGGGAGTGAGATTTGAACTCACGAGAAGCTTGCGCCTCTACCGCATTTCGAGTGCGGCGGATTCAACCGCTCTCCCATCCCTCCGTAAATTGATAAATCGACCCCGGTTTCCATCGGACGTCCGGGGCAGGAATTCCCGCCGGTTATTATACCCTGTGCCGCCCCGAAAAATCCCGCCGCATTTCCCGTTGAAGATCCTTGCGCTTTTTATCTTCCCGCTGGTCGGGCGCGGTTTTTCCCTTGGCCAGGCCCAATTTAACCTTGGCAAAGCCGGACTTCGAAAAATAAAGCTCCAGGGGAACCAACGTCAGGCCCTTGGTGGTCATCTTGCCGATCAGGCGGCGAATCTCGTCCCGGTGAAGAAGAATTTTTCGCTTTCGGGTGGGTTCTTGGGTGACGTGCAGCGAGCCCTGTTTGTAGGGGGAAATGTGCACGTTCCAGAGGAACACTTCGCCGTTTTCCACCCGGCCGAACCCGTCGGATAAATTGACCTGTCCGGCCCGAAGGGACTTGACCTCGGGCCCGGTGAGGGCCAACCCGCCGTCGTAGGTGTCGAGAATGGCGTATTTGTGATGGGCCCGGCGGTTTTCAGCGATGCGCGTCATAGGTGGACCTCACGATCCGGACGCTGCGCGGGACAGGACTTGAACCTGCACAGCCTTTCGGCCATAGGCTTCTGAGACCTACGTGTCTGCCAGTTCCACCACCCGCGCAGCGTCCGGACCTTGGGTCTTAAAATGGGTGTCAATCGCGCCCACATTCATGGCGGTGGGCAAGCCATCGAGACGGTTCAAACCCCGGTCGGGCGTTGGAACCGGAATTGCGTTTATTCCGGCAGCGTCGACTGGTCTTTAAGCCGGGCCAGGGCGCTTTGGGCGTCGTCCAAACGCGGATCGGCCAAGACGGCGGCTCGATACTCGTTGGCGGCTTCGTCCAGCCGACCCCGCTTTTCAAAAGCTTGTCCACGGCCCCAAAAGGCGCGCGCGTTGTGGGGCCCCCATTTGAGCGCCCGGTTGAAAGCTCGAACCGCCCGGCGGTTTTTCCCCTCGGCCAAAAAGGCCCGGCCCACCCAGGTCCAGGCGTCCGTGGAGCGGGGTTCCGCCCGGGCCCATTCCTTGGCTTTCCGGCGGGCCGCCAGGGGATGTCCCGCCGCCAATTCGGTTTCGATGGCGGCCGCTCGGCCCAGGGGCGCCGTCGTTGTCGGGAGCCCCGGGGCATGGACCTCCGATGGTTCGGCCCGTAGGAGCGCCGTTCCAAAGGCCAGCAGGGCCAGGGAAAGGAGCCAACGCTTTTTATCGGAAAAGGCGGTGATCTTCACGACGGAAACCGGACTATACCATTATGGCCGACGGGGTGTCAAAACGAAACAGGCCGGGGCGGTTTTCCGCCCCGGCCTGTCGTGAAAGAAACCCGTTATTTCTTTTTGGCGCCTTTGCTTTTCGGAGCGGGCTTGGCGGCGGCCGCTTCGGCTTTGGCTTTCAATTCTTCCACCCGGGCCGTGACGGCTTTGATGGAGGAATTGACCCGCGTGAAGTTGGCGGCCAGGAAGTCTTCCTTCACCTTGGTCCAATCGGCTTCCAGGGCGTTCAAGGCGGTTTTCACTTCCCCGGCGGCCGCGCCTTTGAGTTTCTTGGCTTTGTCGCCGAGGGCGGTCACTTCTTTTTCGATGGCGTCGATGCCGGCCTGCGCTTCGGCTTTGGCGGCGGCTTTGCCGGATTCGACGGCGGCTTGGGCGGCTTCCGCTTTGGCCTTCGCGTCCAGGGCCGAGGCCAGGGCGTTCTTATAGTCCTTGGCTTCGACTTTCGTCTTGGCGTCGCTCAAGGCGTCCTTGGCGGCTTGGAAATTGTCGGTGGCGTATTCCAGGGCGCCGGCTTGTTCGGCGGCGTTGACCGCGTTTTCCGCGTCGGTGATCTCGATCGTCGGCGGTTTGGCGCAGCCGAAGGTCAGGGCCAACAGGACGGCGCTCAAAAACGATGTTGCACGGGCGATGATTCTCATAACTTCCTCCTTGGAATTTGGAAAGGGGGGTAAAAGGACGGCCTGATTATCCGATTTTTTCAGCCGCCGATCAAGGCAGGACTTCAAACGAAATATGCCGCGCGGGGGGCGGCGGTTCCTGCCCGTCCAAAACGGCGGGGAGCGGCGGAAGTCCCGCGCTGATGAGGGTGCCATCCGGGAGACGGAAATTCTGGTTCAGGTAGGTGCGCACGGCTTCGGCCCGGGCCAGGGCCAGGGTTTCGCCCCGGACCACGCCGCCCACGAATTCCTCCTCGACAAAGCCGTATACGCGAACTTTCATCTCCGGATGGCGGCGCAGGATGGCGCCGATGTTGTCCAGGGCTTCGTAGGACGTGGTCAGCATGATGGAGTTCCCGGCTTCGAAGGTGACGGGGGGCGTCTGGCCGTCCTCGATTTGTTGAAGCACGCGGTTGATTTCCCCCTGCATTTGAAGGGCCTCGTCCACTTGGCCGGGGGCGGAATCCAGGGGCGTTTCGAGGTCTTCCAGGGAAAGCTCTTCCTTGGGAATCAAGGGAACCCAGCCTTCCGGGAGATAAAAAGAGACGAGGATCCCGGCGTCGGCGATCTTGGCCGCCTTGCCGGAGGGGGAGGCCTTGTCCACGTGGCGGAGGCTCAGTTCGAAGCTCAAGGCGGCCAAGTCCGCAAAATTCCATTGGGTGCCCACGCCCAGGCCGGCGGTCAACCCGTTGTTGATGCGCACGTTGGAAAAGTAGTCCCGGCGGTTGCGGCTGATGCCGAGCGTGGCGTTGGCGAAGGGCATCCAGGTGCGGGAGTCGAAAAATCTCCGTTGGGCGACGAACACGACGGATTGAAGGGTCACGGACCGTTGCCCGTCGGCCTTCGATCGAAAGGCGTGGTTGGCGAACTGCCCGCCCAGGGTCCAGCGGTCGTTCACTTCGTGTCGCAGGCGGGCGCCGTAAGCGGAGCCCATTTCGTAGCCGTCGGTGATCTCGCTGGGGGAAAGCGGAACGGCGGTCAGGCCGAATAGCCCCACGGAAATGGGAGAGCGGTCCTCGGCCCGGGCCGCGGCGGTGGCCAAAAGGGCCAGAAGGATCGCGCGGAGGGTTTTTTTCATCGGGGGTTTCGCAGGGCCAGGTCCAGGGCGACCCGGGCGGCTTCCAAAGTCGGCTCGGCGTCGGCCATTGCCTCGGCCCGGGGACCGGCCGCCAGGTCGAAAGCGGTGCCGTGGCCGGGGGACGTGCGGACGAAAGGAAGCCCCACGGTGACGTTGACCAACCGCCGCCCGTCCAGTGTTTTTAAAGGAATCATGCCCTGATCGTGATAGAGACTCGCCACAAAGTCGCTTTCGCCGTCCGCGTGCCGGGCCCAGGCCACGTCCGCCGGCCAGGGGCCGAGGAGGGGGAGGCCTTTTTTTCGAAGGGCGGCGGCGGCGGGCGCCACCGTCCGAATTTCCTCCCGGCCCAAGAGACCGCCGTCGCCCGCGTGGGGGTTCAAACCGCAGAGAATCCACCGGGGCCGCTTTCGAAGGCCGAGGTGGGTCCGTCCCCAGGCGTCCACCCGAAGGATCGCCTCGATGATTTTATTCGTCGTCAACGCCGCGGATACGTCCTTCAAAGGAAGATGCCGGGTGATGAGCACCGTCCGTCGACGGCCCGCGGCCATGACCATTTCCACGTGATCGATCCCGCACAGAGCCGCCAACATCTCGGTGTGCCCCGGGTGGGGCAATCCCGCCAGCCGAAAGGATTCCTTGGAGGCCGGGCCGGTGACCACGGCGGCCACGCGGCCGGCCAGGGCCAGGGCCACCGCGGCCCGAATCGACAACGCGGCGGATTCCCCGCCCACCCGTTGGGCCGCGCCCCGGCGAAGGGTGCGGATCTCCGGATGAGGGACATGCAACACGTTAGCCACGCCGGGCCGGTCAAGATAGTCGTCGATGGAGGGGAGGGGTTTTACGGCGATGCCGCGTCGGTGGAGAAGGCGGTGCAGGATCCAGGCGTCCCCCACCAAGAGGGGCCGGGACCGGCGCCGAAGGGCGGGATCCAGGGCCGCCCGGGCTCCCACGAGCGGGCCGATGCCCGCGGGGTCGCCGAGCGTGATGGCCAAAAGCGGCCGGGTCACGGTCAATCGGCGGTGGGAAGCGTGATCTTGACCTGGGCGCCTTGGCGCATCTCGGTCACGTAATCCTGAAGAGCTTTTTGCTGGCCCGCCCGGAAAAGGTATTCCTTGATGTCGTCTTCGGCGTCCTCAAAGCGAAGCTTCGTCGCGGCCTTTTTTTCCTCCACCTGGATCAGGTGAAGCCCGAAGGGGGATTCCACCACGTCGGACACCTGGCCCACGCCCAGGGCGAAGGCGGCTTTTTCGAAGGGCGGCACCATCTGGCCCCGG
>DAOQNO010000014.1:0-12600 GCA_035332125.1 Elusimicrobiota bacterium
CCCGCCCTCCCGGTGCTCGTGGACGGCCATCGCCCGCCGGTAAAAGCTTTCCGCCTCCGCCCATCGCCCCATGCGGCGGGCCCATTGGCCGCGCTGCACCCACACGTTGGCCGTGTCGGGGTGGGCGGCGCCGAGCGCGTGCGTGTAAATCCGGTCGGCCTCTTCCAGCTTCGCCGCGGCGGCCATGGTTTGGCCGCCTTCCAGGGCCGCTTCCCCCCAACGGGTGAGGAGGCGCGCCATTTCCGTGTGGTCGGGCCCGTGAACGATCCGGGTGATTTTAAGGGCCCGGACCAAATGGGTTTCGGCCTCCGACCAGCGCCCGCGGATGGCCTCCAACCTTCCCAAGCCGGCGAGATTGCCGGCGATGGCGGCCGTGTTTTGCATGGCGTCCCGCTCGTTGATTTTGAGCGCCAGGGTCAGCACCGCCTCGGCCTGGTCAAAGCGGCCCATGGCTTCATACCCGACGGCCAGTTCGGCCATCGTCGGGGCCAGGGATTGATGTTCCGGTCCGTAAAGTTTTTCTTTGGCCGATAAAATTTGAAGTTTGAGGGGTTCCGCCTCCAGCCACCGTTCGCGGCGCACCAAAAACTCGGCCAGGGATTCCAGGGCTTCCAGCCGTCGGTGATTGAAGCGGCCGTATTTCTCCGACGCCACCAGCGCGGCCTTGAGCGCGGCTTCGGTTTCCGCCGCCGAAACCGGCGGGGGAGGGGTGTCGGGAAGGACCATCGGCCCGTACGATTTTAGCATAGACGGCCCGTCGTCGGTGAACTTTCGACGGGCGAAAACACCGGGAGAAACCATGAAGGACAAGGGGATTCCCCGCCGCCGTCCGTCCCGCGAACCCGGGACGCGGCCGGCGGCCGTCATTGACGAAGCCGTCGAAATTCCTTAGGCTCTCCTGCCATGCCTTTCCTGGAAACCATCGGCGCTTCCTTCGGTCTTGTGGCGGCCAGCGAGATGGGCGACAAAACCCAACTGCTCGCCCTTTCCCTCGCCGCCCGTTTCAAAAAACCGGTCCCCATCCTGGGCGGCATCTTGATCGCGACGGTTCTAAACCATGGGTTGGCCTCCACCGCCGGAAGCTGGATTTCCACCCACGTTTCGGCTTCGTTGTTGGCCGGGATTCTTGGCGTCACCTTCATCGCCTTTGGGTTGTGGACGTTGAAACCCGATGATTTGGAAGAACCCAAGGAATCCCGTTGGGGGCCTTTTTTAACAACGGTGGTGCTTTTTTTCCTGGCCGAAATGGGCGACAAAACCCAGCTGGCGACCGTGGCCCTGGCCGCAAAATACGGGAGCGTGTGGTGGGTGACTTTCGGCACGACCCTCGGCATGTTGGCGGCCGACGGCGCGGCGGTGTTTTTCGGCGAAGCCATTTCCCGGCGCCTTGGCATGAAATGGATCCGTTGGCCGGCGGCCGCACTGTTTTTTCTTTTCGGTGGTCTCTCCCTTTATCACGCTTTTTCAATCCGATCTTAAGGTTCCCCTTCCCCCCATCGGCGGTTCTTGGTGATTAAATCCGGGAATTTTCATGCGAAAATGGTATGATTTATAGATATGAAAACCGAGTTTGACGTCATTGTCGTTGGCGCCGGCCACGCGGCCGTGGAGGCCGCGTTGGCTTCGGCGCGCCTTGGAAGATCGACCGCGCTCGTCACTTTGGATCGAACTCGAATCGGACAAATGTCCTGCAACCCGGCCATCGGCGGCGTGGGCAAGGGGCAGGTGGTCCGGGAAATTGACGCTTTGGGCGGTGAAATGGCCCGAGCCACGGATCGGGCCGGTCTGCAGTTTAAGATGCTAAACCGGGGCAAGGGACCCGCGGTCTTGAGCCCCCGGGCCCAATGCGACCGAAGTTTGTACCGTGCCGTTGTGACCGAAGCGGTTCTCCGCCAACCGGGTCTCACCGTCCTGGAAGGCGAGGTGGTGGACCTATTGGTGGAATCCGGGGCGGCCGCGGGCGTTCGAATTCGCGACGGGTCTCCTCTCCGGTCCCGGGCCGTTGTGATCGCGGCCGGGACCTTTATGCGAGGACTCCTTCACGTGGGTTTTCGACAGACCCCCGGGGGTCGAATCGGCGAGCGCCCCTCGAACGGCCTTTCCGACGCTCTTCGAGCCCTGGGGTTTGAAGTGGGCCGCCTCAAGACGGGGACCCCGCCCCGCTTGGACGGGGCCACCCTGGACTACGCCCGCATGGAGCCCGCCCCGGGCGACGACCCGCCCATTCCTTTTTCCCACTTCTCCTCGGATTTGAAACAAAAAATGCTTCCCTGCTGGTTGACGCGCACCACGGAAAAAACCCGGGACATTGTCCGTCGAAACCTGGAGCGGTCCCCCCTGTATTCCGGCGTCATCACCTCCACCGGGCCGCGGTATTGCCCGTCCATCGAAGACAAAATCGTCAAGTTCGCCCACCACCCGTCGCACCACGTGTTTGTGGAGCCCGAAGGGTACGACACGACGGAGATTTACCCCAACGGCATTTCGACGAGCCTTCCGGAGGACGTGCAGGAGGACATCGTTCATTCGATCGTGGGTTTCGAACAGGCCAAAATTCTCCGTTACGGTTACGCGGTGGAATACGACTTTTGCCCCCCCACCCAATTGCGGCCGACGCTCGAAACGAAGGCCGTTGAACGATTGTTTTTCGCCGGACAGATTAACGGCACCACGGGCTACGAAGAGGCCGCGGGCCAGGGGATCGTCGCCGGGATCAACGCGGCCCTGGCCCTTCGGAACGAAGCCCCTTGGACACCGCGCCGGGACGAGGCCTACATCGGCGTCATGATCGACGATTTGGTCACCAAAGGCACCGACGAACCCTACCGCCTCATGACGTCCCGGGCCGAGTGGCGTCTTCATTTGCGATGGGACAACGCCGATTTGCGCCTCATGGACCACGGGCGCCGGGTCGGGCTGATTCCCGAACCCGCCTACGAGGCCTTCGTCAAATACCGGAACACCCTCTGGTCCGCCGTTCGGGCGGCCCTTCCAGGGGACGCGGAATCCTCTTTTTTGGGCGACCTTCCTCCCACCCTTTCGGCCGTGGGCTCGCTTCCCCTCCTTTCGCCGGAAGAGGAGCGGCGGGCCCAATGGTCGGCCGATCACGTTCGAAGGGGCGTGGAATTGGAAAAACAATATTGGGGCTACCTGAAACGCCAATCGAGGGAAATCGCCAAATTCCGGCAATTGGAATCCCGGCGCATTCCGGAGGATTTGGATTACGACCGGCTCAACGGGTTGCTGACGGAAGCCCGACAAAAGCTCAAAAAAGTCCGCCCGTCTTCCCTGGGGCAGGCGGCCCGCATCCCCGGCGTGACTCCTTCGGACGTGGGCGTGTTGCTGGTGCACGTCGAACGCCGGCGGCGAGAAGCCGCGGCGCGTTGAAGGATTCCCGAGGCCCCCGGTGACCCCGCCCCCGGACGTCCGCGCTTTTTTGGAGACCCTGGGACTCGACCCCGCCCTGCTCGACCGATTGGACCTTTTGGCCCGGGAATTCGCCCGGACAAACCGCGACATCAATCTCGTTTCGTATTCGACCGACGGTGAGTTGTGGTGGAACCATCTTTTGGATTCCCTCTGCGTGCTGAAAGATCCCGAGGCGCGATCCCTGGCCTCGGGCCGCGCCATCGACGTTGGTTCGGGGGGAGGATTTCCCGGCGTGCCGCTGGCCTTGGCCAAGCCGGGGTGGTCCGTGACCTTGCTGGATTCCATCCAAAAAAAATTACGGGCGGTGGAGGGATTCCTTCCGGTCCTGGGGGCTTCCGTGGTCGCCCGACTGGGACGGGCGGAAGAAATCGCTCGAGATCCGGATTTTCGCGAAAAATTCGATGTGGCGCTCTGTCGCGCCGTGGGTCCCCTGAGCGAAGTCCTTGAATTGACCCTGCCCTTTGTCCGGCCGGGGGGTTTTTGTTTCCTTCACCGGGGGGTGGAGGCGCGGACCGAGGCCGAGGGCGTCGGCCGGGCGCTTAAGGAACTCGGAGGACGCCTGGGGAATTTGACGCCTTACCGGTTACCGGGCCTCGATCGGGATCGCTACATCGTTCGTATTCATAAGTTGTCTCAAACTTCCTTTAACTACCCGCGAAGAGTGGGAATTCCCGCCAAACGACCGCTTTAAATCTATGGGGCTTTGGCCCTTGGAATCGAGAAGGCTGTGGGTCGGCTCTTCAAACCAAACTCCGAGTGCTTACGATTAACGCCTAATCGGCCTACAGAACATCTGGTGGAGGCCGGACACTTCATATAAAATAGAGCAATGCTTCGTCGTGGCCCCACTCTTTTCTTTCTCCTCCTTTCCTTGCTCGTGGCCGGCGGTTGTTGGGTTTGGCGACGTTCAACCCCTTGGGCCCGGGCCCAGCGGGCGCTGGACCGAGGCGAAGCCGCCGACGCCACGCTCATCGCCGGCGGCGCCTTGGCCGGCCGGACATGGCCGCGGAATCGGGAGCAACTCCTTCGGGAACTTCTGGTTGAATCACAGCTGAAACTCGGCGCCTTGGAGAACGCCGAGAAAGAGTGCCGGATTCTCCACGAAAAATTCCCGCAAGACCCCTCCGGCGCCCTGGGGCTGGGAATTTTGAATTTGGCCTTTGACCGTCTTTCTTTCGCCGCGGATTATTTGGAGGAAGCGCGGCGGTTGGCCCCGGGGGATTTTCGGACGATTCTTATTCTCGCGAACGTGCGATTGGCTCAAAACGATTACCCCCGGGCGACCGAAATCCTGGAAGAAGGATTGAAGTTGTTCCCCGCGCGGTCCGAGTTGCTGGAGTTGTACGGCGATCTGGCCTTTGACCAGGGCTATTTCCAGAAAGCCTTGGCTCGCTACGGCACCGTCCTTCGGTCCGTGCCCGAGGACCGGGACACCCTTTTCAAAATAACCCGGGCGCATTTGGCCGCCGGAGACAACGAATCCGCGGAGGCGTCCATTCGGCGTTTGCGCCGGGCCCCGGAGGACATCGAGGCGGACCTTCTTCTGGCCGGGGTACGCGCCCAACAGGGTCGGCGCGCCGAGGCGGAGGATCTCTGCGCGCGCGCCTACCAGGGGGATCACAATCGATTTCAGGCTGGTTTTTCCCTCGCTTACTGGTTGGGGATTCGGGGCGAGGAGGAACGGTCCGAAGCCATTTTATCGGAAATCAATCGGCGACTCCCCCCCCTCCGATCCAACGCCGATTGGAGCGAACCCCAGGATTGGGACAGCGTGGCGCGAAATTTTCAGGGGCGCCTTTACGCCCGGGGCCTTCAGCGGGACTACGAGATGGCTCGAGCCCAATTGGACCTCCATTGTCATCGCGCGGTGGACGCCGGCGCCCACGCTCGAAGGGCTTTGGATTTGGATTCCAACGATGCCGGGGTTTTGCTCCTCCTGGCCGACATCGCCCGGCGCCGGGGCGACAACAAAGATCGGCTTCGTTGGATCGATCGGACTGTTGAATTGTACCGGGAACACCCGGGCGCCCTTCTTTCCCGGGGATGGGCTTATTTGGACCTGGGACGGGTGTCGGACGCCGTCGTGGACGCAAAGCTGGTGTCGGACGCCTACCCCCGACTGGCGTCGGCCCAAGCTCTTCTTTCCCGGGCCTTTCTATTAATCGGCCGGGCGAGCGAAGCGGTCGATGTGGCGGAACGGGCGGTGGGACTGAACGGTGGCGATGTGGATGCCCAACTGGCTCTTGGTCTTTCCCGGTCCGCCGAGGGGAAGAACAACGAAGCCGAAAAGTGTTTTCTTAAAGCTTTGGAAATCGACCCCTTTTCAGCCGAAGCTCGGGCCGACTACGCATGGTTTTTAAGGGGCCAAAAGAGATTGGATGAAGCCAAAAAGCAATGGATGGAAGCATCCCACCTTGAACCAAGTGTTTTTCCCGCACTCGGGTTGTCTAAAATTAAACGATGATCCCTCTTAAGGACAATATAAAAGGTCGTTCCTTCCCCTTTGTTAATATCCTGTTAATTCTCCTCAACGGTGCCATTTTCTATTTAGAGATTCGCCAACCGTCCCCGAAGGCCCTCATGGCATTTTTAGGGCAGTGGTCGCTCGTTCCAGGGAATTTGATTAGAAACCCGGCGTCCGAGTGGATTAAAATTCTTTCTTCCATGTTCCTTCACGGCGGCTGGATGCATTTTCTCGGGAATATGCTTTACCTGTGGATTTTTGGGGATAATGTGGAAGACCGAATGGGACATCGACGGTACTTGATATTTTACCTTCTCGTCGGTTCCTGCGCGGCCCTGTCCCAGGTTTGCCTTAATCCCCACTCGACCCTGCCTCTCATCGGGGCCTCCGGGGCCATCGCAGGCGTCATGGGTGCCTATTTCATCTTGTTCCCAAAGGCGAAAATAACGGCCTTGGTTCCGATCTGGATTTTTATTCGATTCATTGAAATTCCGGCCATCCTTTTTCTTGGCTTTTGGTTTTTGCTTCAAGCCCTTCAAAGCTGGGGGTCTATTTTAAATGCCTCCGCTGGGGGGTCCGAAATGGGCGGTGTGGCTTGGTGGGCCCACGCCGGAGGCTTCCTGGCGGGGTTTTTTTTCGTTATTCCTTTTAAGAAACGCTGATTTCGCCTATTACCCCCCCGGGGCCATATACCGATCGATCATGCCCCGAAGACGCTGGTGTGAATGCGGGTCAATTTCCCACCAACGCGAATCGGCAATCAATCCAAGAACAAAATCCAACAATGGCCGCCCCCTTACCATTAATTGGGAGTAGTGCCTTCCTCCATGATTGTAGGGACCATAAAGCTTTGCCCCCGGGATGCGGGCTCCAAGCCATTCCAAAAGAGGCTGGTGACGGACATGCATTTTGATGAGAATGTGTGGTTGCCGGCCATCCCCCCCAAAATGCCCCTCGCCCACCAACAATCCGATAATTACGCCACGCTCAAAATCGGTTAAACTTCTCTTTGCCTTCTCCATGGCTCCTCCACGCAATGTTTCATGTTAAACATCCCGGTGTAACAATACACAAATGCGACCCGTTTTGCAATATGGGCGGGAGAACCCCGCCGACGAACGTCGTCGATGTTTAATATAATTGCCCCATGCGTACATCAAAAACCGCCCTGGCCGTCCTCGCCGGCGTCGCCCTCCTGGGAGCCGCCCGGCGACCGCCCTGGCCGGCCGATTCAATGACGGTGGTCGTGGACGGAGAGACCCGCGGACCCGCGTCGTTGTTTCGCATCGACGGCATCGCCTGTTTGCCCCTCGAACACCTGCAAAAAATTTTCGGCGGCCGGGTGACCTGGAAAAGGGTCTCTCGAAAATTCGACTACCGCCTCGAAAACCGCACCGCCGAATTTGTTTTGGACAGTTCCACCGCCGTCGTCGGCGGCCAATCCGTCGCTCTGGAGACGTCCGTGCGCTGGTGGGGGGACTCGGCGTTCTTGCCCGTTTCCCTTCTGACGACCCCGGCCTACCAATCCTTCACGAAAGCGAAAATTCAGTGGATCGAATCGCCCCCGTCCTTGACGGTCGATCCGATTCCATCGATTTCGTCGGCCCGGGTTTTTAATTACCCCCAGGAGACGCGGGTCTCGGTCGAACTCGGACCCGACGTGGACTATCGGCTTCTCGGCCAACGGGACAACACGCTTTACCTCCGCCTCTTCGACGGCCGTTCGGCCCAGTCGGAAAAATTGACTTTTGACGAGGGGACGGTCGCTTCGGTCGAAATGACGCCCCACGCCCGCACCACGGACCTCACCGTCCGCCTCGCCACGGGAGCGGGCACGCCCGACATTTACACCACCGCCTCCCCGCGAACCCTCACCATTGCCGTCCCGAAAGGCGCGGTGTGGTCCCCGGGGCGCCGCTCCCCGCCGCCCGACGAAGAGGTCGAGCCCGTCCTTCGGGCGCCCCCGGCCGATGCCCCCCGGTCGTCCCTGGACGCCCCCTATTTGGCCCTATCGCCCCTTCGCACCATCGTGATCGACGCCGGCCACGGGGGAAAAGACGTCGGCGCCGTGGGGCCCGGGGGGACCTACGAAAAAGACGTGAACTTGCGAACGGCCCGGGCCCTGGCCCAACTGCTTCGGGCCGAAGGCCGGTTCAACGTCCTTCTGACCCGCTCGGACGACCGCTTTCTGACGCTCGAAGAACGCTCATCGGTGGCCAACAAGAACAAAGCCGATCTCTTCATTTCCCTGCACTGCAACGCGGGGCTGACCCGGGCCTCCAACGGGTTCGAGATTTACTACCTTTCCGAAAAGGCCACCGATGACGAAGCCGCCGCCGTGGCGCGCCGGGAAAACGCCGTCGTCGACCTGGAAGGCGTGGCCGGGCCCGCCAAGGAAAAAGTGGAGGAATTGCTCTGGTCCCTGGCGCGCAACGAACACATGAACGATTCGTCGGAAATCGCCGCGCTGATCGCCCACCAGGCGGCCAAGCGACTGCCCCTGGCCAATCGCGGAGTGAAACAAGCCGGGTTTTACGTGTTGCGGGGAACGGCCATGCCCGCCATTTTGATCGAGACGGGATTCATCACCCATCCCAAAGAGGAAGGCCTCCTGCGATCGACCCGGTATCATCAAAAATTGATCGAGACCGTTTACGCCGGTCTCCTGGATTATGAAAAACGGAAAATTCAAACGCGCCTGGCCCAATCGTCGGCGGGGGGGAATTGATGGGCGCGCGTCCCCGCCCCATCGCCGTCTTCGATTCGGGCGTGGGGGGTCTCACCGTCCTCCGGGCCCTGGTCTCCCTCCTCCCCCGGGAACATTTCATCTACGTGGGCGACACCGCCCGGGTTCCGTACGGTTCCAAATCCCCGGAATCGGTGAAGCGTTTCTCCATCGAAGTCGCCCGCTTTTTTCGTCGAAAAAACGTCAAAATGATGGTCACCGCCTGCAACACCGTCTCGGCCCTGGCCCTGCCCGAACTGCGGGCCTTCATGCCCGTCCCGGTCCTCGGCGTCATCGAACCCGGCGCCCGGGCCGCCTTGGCCGCCACGCGCACCGGACGGGTCGGTATCATCGGCACCGAAGCGACGGTCCAAAGCCGCGCCTACGAACACGCCGTCCAGCGCTTGGACGGCACCATTCGGGTCTTCAGCCGCGCGTGCCCCCTCTTTGTCCCCCTGGTGGAGGAAGGCTGGCTGGATCATCCGGTCACCCACCGGGTGGCCTCCCTTTATTTGGCCCCCCTGCTCCGAAAAAAAATCGACACCCTGGTCCTGGGCTGCACCCATTACCCTCTGATCAAAGGGGTCCTCCGCCGAGTGGCCAAAACGGTCGAATTGATCGACTCCGCCGAGGAAACCGCCAAAGCCGTCCGAAGCCGCCTGGATCAGGACGGCCTCCTGGTGTCCCGGGGCCCCCGGGGCCGAGTGGATTATTTTTCCTCCGACGACCCCGTAAAATTCTCACGCCTCGGGCATCGGTTCCTCGGTTGGAACCTGCCGAACGTCGCCCGCATCCGACTGGAAGGCGTCGACGGCGTCTGAGCCCGGCCGCCTCTCCCCTTCGTCCGTGAAAGGCCCCGCGACCCTCCGCCCGCCTCTCCACGCCCCCCCCCGGGCCGTCGTTCTGCTTTCCGGCGGACTCGATTCGTCCACGGCGCTTTATTGGGCCCTCCGGATCAAGCGTTGGAATTGCCGGGCCATCGCCTTCGATTACGGCCAACGGCACCGGCGCGAACTTCGTTCCGCCCGGTCCCTCGCCCGCGCCGCCGGCGTGCCGCTGGACGTCGTCTCCTTTCGCCTGCCCTGGGGGGGAAGCCGCCTCCTGGATCGCGGCCCGTTGCCCGACCATCCCCTCGGCGCCATCGGCCGGGGACCCATTCCCTCCACCTACGTTCCCGCCCGTAACACGGTGTTTCTGTCCTTCGCGCTCTCCTGCGCGGACGCCCTGGAGATTCCGAACGTGGTCATCGGCGCCAACGCCCTCGATTATTCCGGCTACCCCGACTGCCGGCCCGACTTCCTTCGCGCCATGGAGAAGGTGGGTCGCCGCGGCACCCGGTTGGGCGCGGAGCTGAAAAAACCGCCGCGTCTTTGGGCGCCGCTCCTCCGCCTGGACAAGGCGGCCATCGTGCGCCTCGCTTTCCGTCTGGGCGTCCCCCTCGCCCGCACCTGGTCCTGCTACGCCGGAAAATCCCGGCCCTGCGGTCGGTGCGATTCCTGTCGCCTCCGGATCGAAGGGTTTCGTCGCGCGGGCCGCGCCGATCCCGCCGATCCGCGACCGAAAGTGGTATCCTCCACGGGCTCCCGCCACCGACCATGACCGACCTCGCCCCGATGTCCGACGCCCCCTCCGACGCCCTTCGCGCGCCGGTCTCGGAAATTTTTTCCTCCCTCCAGGGCGAAGGCCTCCATCTCGGCGAACGCCACGTCTTTATCCGTTTTGCCGGTTGCCCCTGGCGCTGCCGCTACTGCGATACCCCCGACAGTTTGACCGACGAAGGCCATTCGCGATCCACCGTTCAAGAGGTGTTGGAACGGGTGGGGGAATTGGTCCGGGACCGTCCCCACGCCGGGATCAGCCTCACCGGCGGAGAACCTTTGCTTCAAACGGCCTTTTTGGAATCCCTCCTGCCCGGCCTTAAAACCCTCGGTTTGAAGATCCACCTGGAGACCAGCGCCACCCACCCCCATTTGTTTCAACGCGTCGCCGACGACGTCGACGTGGTGGCGGCGGACATCAAATTGCCGTCGGCCATCGGCCGGCCCTTTTGGGCCGAGCACGAGGAAGTGTTTCGCCGGGCGGGGGAGAAAGCCTTCGCCAAATTGGTCCTCACTTCCCAAACAACCGACGAGGAAATGGAAGAAACCGTGAACCTTCTTCTCCGGCTTTCGCCCCCGCCCCCGCTCGTGCTCCAACCGGTCACCCCCGTGACCGATTTGGATTTCCGACTTCAGGACGCCCAGTCCGCGGCGCCCGCGGCCGTGATCCCGCCGCCGCCCGCCCGCCTCGTATCCTGGTGGGATTGGGCCCGCCAAAAACTTCCGTCGGTCAAACTGATCTCCCAAATGCACCCGATCTGGGGCCTGCCGTGACACCCCCCGATCCCACGGCCCCCCCGACCGTCCGGCTGAAAGCCCACGAGGACCGCCGCCTGCGCCGGGGCCATCTCTGGGTGTTTTCCAACGAGGTCCAATCCGCCCCCGAGGGCTTGGAACCGGGGTCCCTGGTCCGATTCGAATCCTCCCGGGAAGAACCCCTGGGCGTCGGTTTTTACAACCCCCAATCCCTCATCGCCGGCCGGGTCCTGGACCGCCGCCCCGTCCCCATCGACGTTGAATTTTTCATCGGACGCCTTCGACGGGCCCGGGAACTTCGGGAACGCCTTTTCGCCGACGGCGCCTACCGCTGGGTCTTCGGGGAATCCGACGATTTGCCGGGGCTCGTGGTCGACCGCTTCGGCGACGCCGTCGTGGTGGAGTCCTTTTGCGCCGGCATGGACCGGCTGACGCCCCTCGTCCTGGAGGCGCTTCAAACCTTCGGCCCCTGGAAAGCGGTCGTTCTTAAAAACGACGCCGCCGCCCGGCGCCTGGAAAAATTGCCGGAATCGGTGGCGGCGGTCGCCGGCGCTCCCGACCGTCCCCATTGGTTTCAAGCCGACGGTCTTCATCTCGCCGCGGACCTCTTGGAAGGTCAAAAAACCGGCTACTTTTTTGATCAGCGGGCGAACCGCGCTTCCGCCGCGCGGCTGGCCAAAGGCCAATCGGTCCTTGACGTTTTTTGCCACACGGGCGGCTTCGGGTTGGCCTGCGCCCAGGCCGGGGCGACCCGGGTGACGGGCATTGACGAATCGGACCCCGCGCTCAATCTGGCCCGCCTCGCCGCCGAGAAAAACGCCCTGGGCGACCGCGTGACCTTTACGCGGGCCGACGCCTTCGATTATTTGATGACCTCCAAGGAAAACCACGGGCTGGTCGTTGTCGACCCCCCGCGGTTCGCCTCCAACAAGAAAAATCTCCCCCAGGCCATCAAGGCGTACGTGCGCCTGAACACCCTGGCGCTCCGTCGGGTCTCCGGCGGTGGGTTTTTGGCCACGGCCAGCTGTTCCCAGCACGTGGACCGGGAGGAGTTTCGACAAATTTTGTCCCGGGCGGTCCACGAATCGGGCCGCCGGGCCGTGGTGATCCACACCGCCGGGGCCGGTCCCGATCACCCCGTCCGCCCTTCCATGCCGGAGACGGATTATTTAAAGTTCGCTATACTCCACGTCACCTGATGTTCGGAAAAGTTCAACGCATCCATTTCGTTGGAATCGGCGGCGCCGGCATGAGCGGCATCGCCGAAATTCTTTTGGTCCTGAAGTGCCAGGTCTCCGGAAGCGATCTCAAAGTCACCGACGTCACGGAACGGCTTCGGGGAATGGGCGCCAAGGTGTTCGCCGGTCACGACGAACGGCACGTGGAAGGGGCCGACGTGTTGGTCACGTCGACGGCGGTCAGCCCGGACAACCCCGAAGTGCTGGAGGCCCGCCGCCGGGGCATTCCCATCATCCCCCGCATTGAAATGTTGGCGGAAATCGCCCGCCTGAAGCACACCATCGCGGTCGCCGGGTCCCACGGCAAAACCACCACCACCTCTCTCGCGGCCCTCGTCCTTCAAGCGGGGAACCTGGACCCCACGGTGGTCATCGGCGGACGGCTCCATT
>DAOQNO010000015.1:0-12242 GCA_035332125.1 Elusimicrobiota bacterium
CCTCGGCCAATTTCGTCTTCCATCGGCGCTTGATTTTTAGGGGATCAAAATCGGTGACCACCGCCCCGATTTTTTCTTTTCGCACAAAGGCCGCCAGCGTTTCCGTCGGCTCGCCCGCTAAAAGAAAGAAGGGGATTTTGGCCGCCGCCAGGCGGGCCTCCAGGGCTTCCAGGCCCCGGAGCATGAAATCGTAGGCCCGAAGCGTGGCCCCGGGGAAACCGGGCGCCAGGCAAAAGACCACCGCCACGGGCACGCCCCGCTCCGCGGCCCGGGCCCGGGCGTGCCAGAGGGCCCAATTGGCGGCCATTCGCTGGTCCCGGCTCATCCAATAAACCACCGGACCGGGCCCCGGCGGGCGTTGATTGAGGGACCGGCTTCGGCGCGTCGTGGGCAGGGATTTTAAGATGGGACGGGCCTCAGGCCGAAGTGGCGGGCGACGGCTTCCTGGCGGAACCGAAAAATCCTTTCGAGTTCTCGGCGGACCAGGGGCAGGCCCAGCCGCCCCAGGGGTTCCAAGGGCAGTCGATAGGTCACCCGGTCCCGCAGGAGCGTGGCGTTCGCTCCCCGCTCCTCAAAGGTGTGATGGTGGACCCAGAGGGCGTAGGGGCCTTTCAACTGCGTGTCGATGAATTGAAAGGGCGGATTCCAAAGGGTGATTTCGGTCCGCCATTTCAATGGAATACCGAAAAGGCGAATTTGATAGTCGATGAGGGCCCCGGTTTTCATCGGGATGGGCGTCGGCGAGAGAATTTTAAAATGAAGCTCCCGGGGCGTGAGCAATTCCAAATTCTCGGCGTTGGAGAAAAAAGGAAACACCGCCGACCGGGCCAGGGGCAGAGTGAAAGCGTGGTCCAAAACGTGGGGGGTCATGGACGAAAGATGAAATAGACCGCGCCCAGGACGCAGAAACCCGCCCAGAGGAAATTCAAGCGCACGGGCTGGCCCATGAACAGGATCGCGAAGGGGACGAACACCAAGAGGGTGACGACCTCCTGGAGGATTTTGAGCTGGGAAAGGGTCAGGGTCGTGGCGCCCAGCCGGTTGGCCGGCACTTGAAGACAGTATTCAAAAAAAGCGATGCCCCAACTGACCAGAACGGCGATGTACCAGGGTTTGTGGGTCAAGCCCTTCAAGTGGCCGTACCAGGCGAAGGTCATAAAAAGATTGGAAAGGGCCAAAAGACCGGCGGTTTTTAAAACGATGGGATTCATGATTTGTCCTGGGCCCGGGATTATCGAAAAGGCGGGGGCCGACGGCGCCCGATGGAATTATAGCGTAGATTACAGGAGGCGGGCCCGGGGGATGGGTTTTTGACCCAACCCGCGGGATTGAAACCAGGGAATGTATTCCATGTCTTCCTTGAGGATGTGGTGGTTCACCCAGGCGGACAGGAAGGCCGATATTTCCACGGTGAGCACCTCCTCGCCCTGGCTGAAATGGTCCAGAAGTTCCCGGGCTTTGGCCTCCAGTTTCAAGTGTTGGCCTTTGTGGTGGGGAAAGTCGGGGTAGGAGGCCTGGAGCATCTGTTCCTCCTCCTCCCGAAAATGGGCCTCCACGTATTCCATCAGGTAGCGCAGAGTGTCCCCCACGGCCGTGTGTCCGGCCCCCCGTCCCACGACCTCGTGGAAGGCGTTCAGGCGGCGAAAGAGCTCCTGATGTTGCCGGTCGATCAGGGCCAGTCCGGTGATGTAGCGGGGACTCCACTGAATAATGCCCAAGCTTCCCTCCGAAAAAGGAATAAGGAATCGCCCTTTTAGCCTATCCCCGCTTTTCCGGTTTGTAAAGACGTCCAGGTTTCTTTTGCGCATCGGCCCCGGTTTGTCTAAAATCAGGACGTTGCCCGCGCATCCCCATCGTCCGAAAGGAGCCGCCCATGGCCAAAAAAGCCAAGTCGCCCTCGAAAGCCGTGAAGAAAAAGACCGCAAAGCCAACGGCCCGAAAACCGGTCGCCAAAAAGACGCCCAAAAAATCCGCTCCGGCCAAAAAGGTCGTACGCCGCCCCGCGCCCAAAGCCAAGGCCAAAAAGGTCGAAGCGCCGGCGCCCTTGCCCTGGCGGAAGGCGCTCCCCGGGGAGACGTTCATCGGGGTCGTGGACGATTTTTACGGGCACGTGAGCGTCATCGCGTTCAATCTTCAGGGCGCCCTGGCCGTGGGTGATAAAATCCATGTCCGTGGGCACACCACCGACATGACCGAAACCGTGGATTCCATGCAGATCGACCACAACACCGTGCCCTCCGCCAAGGCCGGAGACGCGGTGGGCGTGCGCACCATCGGCAAATGCCGGTCGGGCGATTATGTTTACCGGGTGGGGTGAGGCCGCGTGAATTCCGGTCGTCGGCGGGCGGTGGGGTTGGCGTTGGGCGCGGCGGCGCTGGTCGCCGTGGCCCTGGGCCGTCGCACGCCCTTCCTCGCCGACGACGTTCCGGCCTATCGGCAGAAGGGGCCCGCCGGGGCCCCCGTGGTGGTGACGGAATATTCGGATTTTCAGTGCCCCAAATGCGCCCTGGTGCAACCGGACCTTAAAAACCTCCTGGCCCAGTACGAGGGCCGGGTCCGTCTTGAGTTCCGGCCCTACCCTTTGAAAAGCCACCGATGGTCGGGCGACGCTTCCCGGGCGGCGGAGGCCGCCGGCCTTCAGGGTCGCTACTGGGAATTCGCCGACCAGCTTTTCGCCCATCAAAAAGAGTGGGCCGACAGTCCGGATCCCCAGCCCCTGTTCAAGGATTACGCCGCGGCCGTGGGATTGGACCCCGCGCGCTTTGAACAAGACCGCACCGGCGACCGGGTGGCGCGGATCGTCGACGCGGCCCGGGCCCACGCCGAAGCCCTTCCCGTTCCCGCGACCCCCACCTTTTTCGTCAACAAGCGGGTGTTGGTGGGCGACCTACAGCTTCAGGCCATGGGCGCCCGCTTCATCGAACGGGAGCTGGAAAAATGAAAATCCCCGAAACGTTCCGCCGGGGCCTGGCCCTCGGCGCGCCGATTTTGCGTCAGTTCCCCGGCCTGGTGTTGCTCGTCTCCGGCTATCTTAAAGCCGTCCGACCGCCGGAGGAATTCGCCGCCGCCATGGAATCCTATTGGGTGTTGCCGGTGGCCGTGGTATTGCCCCTGGCCCGCGTCGTCCCCTGGCTGGAGCTCCTGACCGGGTTGGCCCTGTGCACGGGGTACGCCACCCGCCGGGCGGCGTTTTTGGCCGCCGGCCTGCACGCGGTGTTTATCGCCCTCCTGGGGCAATCCCTCGTCCGCGGTTTGACCCTGAAGGACTGCGGCTGTTTTGGAAACCTCGGGCCGCACCTGTCCCCCGTCCAAGCCCTGGCCCTGGACGCTGTTTTGTTTCTCGCGGCCCTGGCGGTGTGGACCGACCGGGAAAACCGATGGAGTCTGGACCAATGGACCGAACGACCTTGACCCCGATTCCCTTCATGGATTTGTCCCCCGTCCACCGCGAGCTGGAGGCGGCGGCGACGGCGGTGTTTCGCCGCGTCTACGAGAAAAACGAGTTTATCCTCGGGGAGGAAGTCCGGCTGTTTGAGGAGGAATTCGCCCGGGCCTGCGGCGCGGCCCAGGGGGTGGGCATCTCCTCGGGTACCGCGGCCTTGGAATTGTCCCTGCGGGCTCTGGGGGTCGGGCCGGGCGACGAGGTGATCACGACACCCTTCAGCTTTTTCGCCACGGCCTCGGTGGTGGCCTACGTCGGCGCCGTTCCCCGGTTCGCCGACGTGGATCCCGGGACGCTGAACCTCGACCCGACCCGATTGGAAAAGCTATACACGCCCAAAACCAAAGCCGTCCTGCCGGTGCACCTCTTCGGCCAACCCGCCGACATGGACGCCATCAACGCCTGGGCCCAAAGCCATCGGCTTCCCGTGGTGGAGGACGCCTGCCAGGCCCACGGCGCCCGCTGGCGGGGCCGTCCCGTGGGGTCGCTCGGGGCCGTCGGCTGTTTCAGTTTTTATCCGACCAAAAACCTGGGGGGGTTCGGCGACGGCGGCATGGCCGTTACCAACGACCCGGCCCTGGCCGACCGACTGCGAAGTTTAAGGAACTGCGGACGGCGGGCCCAGTACGAACATTTGGAGCTGGGGTACAACGAGCGGTTGGACAATTTGCAGGCGGCCCTGTTGCGACTCAAACTGCCGCGTCTGGTGGGATGGACGGAGGAGCGGCGTCGATTGGCCGAGGAATACCGGCGGGGTCTCGAGGGCGCCCCCGCCCGCCCCTTGGCCGTCGCCCCCGGGGCGGAACCGGTTTATCATCTGTTCACCGTTCGGGCCCCCCGGCGGGACGCGCTCAAGGCCTTCCTGGCCGAACGGGGCGTTCAGAGCGGCGTTTTCTACCCGACCCCGCTCCATCTTCAGCCGGCGTTCAAATCCCTCGGGGGAAAAGTCGGGGATTGTCCCGAAGCCGAACGGGCCGCCCAGGACGTGTTGTCGTTGCCCCTTTACCCCGGTTTGCCCGCGGCGTCGGTCCAACGTGTGGCGGCCTTGGTGCGGGAATTCTACCGCGTCTAGCGAATTTTTCGCCCGGCGCCCCGTTCTTCTAAGAGAAAGGACGCCCACCCCGCCCGGGCCCGTCGCGTCAAATCCCGCGCCCCGGCGACGAGAAGCCCCAGAGCCAAGGGGGCGAAGGGGACGAAGAAACGCCCCGCCCAAAAAACATGGCCCACAAAGGCGTACGGAAAATTTAACAGGACCCACGCCGCCAGGGCGACCCGGCCCGGCGTCCCGCCGAGCGCCCCGAGCAATCCCCACAGATGAAGGGCCAGGAGCGCTCCGGTGAGCAGGGCGGGGAGGCCGACCCGGTAATAAACCTGGGCGAAAAAAGTCCAGGCGATCCGCCCGTACCCCTGGATCGTCCCGGCCAGGTATTGCGCCGGGGTGTGGGCTTCGAAGGCCCATCGTCGGAAGTTGAGGCTGGGGCGGTAAACGTCCCGTTGACGTTCGGCCTCGGTGGCCGGAAAACCCGGCCGGCCCACGAATTCCAGGTTGGCGTACCAATAACTGTGCAGATTGATCGAATAGAGCGCGTCGCCGTTTCGTCGTTGGTTGTTGGCCAGATGGAAACACAGGAGAAGCGCGGCGGGGAGGCCCGCCAGGATCGGCCGCCACCGGCGGTTTTTGAAGGCCGCGGCCGTCAGGAAGATTCCGCCGGGGACGGCGTAGGTGACCCGGGTGAGAACCAGGGCGGCGAAGGCCCCGGCCGCTTGGAGCCACGTCCGGCGGGATTCAAGGCTCGACTCCGTTCGAAGGGCGGTCAGGAACAAAAGGACGCCGGCGGTTTCCATCAAGTGCCGGAGGCCCAGGCCGTCGGAAACGATTTGCCCCGGCAAAACAGCAAAGAGGCCCAGGGCGCCCCAGGCCGTTCGATCGTCCCAGTGGCGCCGAACCAACTGAAAAAGAAGAAAAGCGTTGGGGAGAAACCACAACGTTCCCAGGAGGCGGATGGCCGCCGTGGAGTCCGCCCCCAGCGCCCCGAGAATCCACAGCCACCAGACGTAGAACGGCTCCCGGGGCGAGGTGTCGAAGGGGTGCGTGAACGGCAGTTGGCTCGGGTGGAAGGACATCAAGTCCGGGTGGGGCGCCGCGGCTCGGTCGTGAACCACCCAGGCGACCCGGGCCAGGAAGCCCAACATCAAAAGGGCTCCCAGAGCCCCGACGCGTTTTTTTTTCGGAGACCATGCCATGCGGACAGAGCGTAACATTTTCGATTTTCATCGAATCGGACGGTTGGGCGCCGCCGCGCTCCTGGCCGCGGTCGGTTGTCTCCGCAATCCCATCACCCAGAAGCGCGAAGCCAAGCTGATTTCGGACCGGGCCGAACGGGAAATCGGCCTCGAGACCAAGAAAAAGATCATCGAGGAATACGGCGAGCTGAAAGACCCCGTTTTCAATCAATACGTCTCCAACCTCGGCCGCCGATTGGCCTCCCTGAGCGACCGCCCCAAACTGGATTATCAATTCACCGTCCTGGACACCGACGTGGTGAACGCCTTCGCCGCGCCGGGCGGCTTTATTTTCGTCACCCGGGGGCTCTTGGAGCAGGTGTCCAACGAAGCCGAACTCGCCTCGGTGTTGGCCCACGAAATCGGCCACGTGGCGGGTTGGCATTCCATCGGCATGATCCAAAAACAGATGGGCCTGGGG
The DNA here is from genome assembly GCA_035332125.1 of Elusimicrobiota bacterium. GTDB lineage: Bacteria > Elusimicrobiota > Elusimicrobia > FEN-1173 > FEN-1173 > JADKIY01. The sequence goes on from DAOQNO010000015.1 coordinate 6,147, forward strand.
ACCTTGACCGCCCTGGGGGCCATCGCCTCGGGGATTCGGATCGGCCCGGAGGCCATGATCATGGTGGCCCAAACGGCGGATTTGTTCGCCGCACTCTACCTGCTGGGTTACAGCCGGGAAAACGAACTGGAGGCCGACCGCGTGGGCCTTCGCTACATGAGCTCCGCCGGCTACGACGCCGGAGCCGCCCTCGCTTTTTTTAAAAAGCTGGAGGCCCTGGAAAAAAAAGACGGGCCCGACCGCTGGGAATCCTACCTGCGCTCCCATCCGCCGACCGGCGAACGCATCGCGCAAGCCCAGGCGTTCCTCGATCGGTGGACATTTTTCCGCCGGCCGCGGGAAAGGGGCGAGGGCGCGTACCTGGAAATGAAAGCGCGATTGCCGCGGCTGGCCGCCGAGGAACAGGGCCGGGTGGAAGGGGCCAAATTCGATCAACCCCTGTACGGCGTGGCCTTGACCGTCCCCGACGGGTGGTCCTGGGAGCCCCAAAGCGGCCGGGCGATCGCGGCTTTCCGGCGGAGGGACGGCGAAGCCTGGGGCGAGCTGCGCCGGGAAGCTTTGAAGGACCCCTTGACCGCCGAGGCCTACGCCCGAAAATTTGTGGCGGATCGGAAAGGCCAATGGCTGCAGGGGCGGGAGGTCCTTTATCCGGCGGGTTACGGCTACCTGGCCCAATTTTACGGGCCGGGCCTGTTGGGGGGGACGTACCAGTTTCGAGGATTTTTCACGGTGCGCGACGGGGCCGGCTGGGCCTTGCTCTGCGCGGCGGTGCCGGACCGGGCCCTGGAACACTTCGTCGCCTTTGAACAGATCCAGCGATCGTTCGAGTTGAAGTAAATCGGCTCCAATCCCCTTCCCCCCGAGGGACGTTCGAAAATTGACCCGTTTGTTCGCCGGTCGTCGGGCGGGCGTCCTCCACGGGCGAAGGACGGAGAGCGTGTTCCGAGCGATTTGATCTAGGGCCGGGCGGGGGGAAAAGGGGAAGGCGACTTTGTGAGGAACGGGCGTAAAAACCGTCCGATCCACGGAGCAAAAATCGGCCCCCGCGATCGAACCCTCGAACGAGAGTGACGAAGTTTTATTCGGAAAAAGGGCTTTGCCAGAGGGCGCGGCCCACGAAGAAGGGGCCCAGGGATTCCATGTGCAGGGCCGTTTGCTGGGTTTTTCGCATTTCTTGAACGATGCGGGAAAGGGGAAAGAGCTCTTTCCCGATCAGACCCAAAACAAAATCATTGTCGTTCCGGTCGATGCCGTGGCAGGCCAGGCGAATGTCCTGGACGAATCCGGCGTCGCCGAAGCGCATGCCGATCCGGGCGTGGTCCAGCATGATCTGGCCCTGCTCTTCCCGGGGCAGGTGTTCGAAGGTGGCTTTCCGGCGCATGGGATACCAGACGGCCCAGGGCCATTGGGCGTTGCGGGCCGCCCGGCGGGGTTTCTTTAAGAGCCAGTCCAACAAATCCACTTCCCGGCCGATGGAATAGGTGCGGCCCATCATGGTCATGTCGTGGCGCTGGGTCAGTTCGGCAAAAGGGCCGGTGGCGAGAAGCCGGCGAACGTCGGCGGTGAACAAGCCGGGGTCTTCGGCGAAAAACAAGAGGCCCACGCCGCTGGGATCGTGGGCGTCGAGATAGAGGACCGACTCCAGGCCCGAGTTTTTCAGAGCGTCCACCAAAGGGCCCGTGTCCCGGCAGCCGGAAAAAACCTGGAGGAGCAAATAGAGCCGGGTTTGCGCCCGTTGGGGCGCGCCGCCCCGGGGGGCGCCGACTTCGTCGATGTTCAGGGGTTCCGCGGCGGCGGGGGGATGCGTTGGATGGCTCATGGGGCTATTCTAGCAATTGGGCGAAGGAATTTCTTGGGGGCGGCGCGGGTTTTGGTATAATGCCGACTTCGAAGTTCTTTGTGGAACGGGACAGATCGGCCGCGGCCTTTAGGCCGATGTCGATTTGCTCTGCAAAAGGGCGGCGCCGCCGCTTCAACCTATTTTTCGCCGCATTTGCCCGGAGGGCAAATACGGCGGGGCGAGCCCGGAACTATTTTGGATGCCGCCCTGTGCCAGAGGCACAGGACAGGCAGGCGGGCCCGGGTTCTTGGAAATTGAATTTTTAAATTTGATGGCCGCCCTGTGCCAGAGGCACAGGACGGCGCGGCAGCCGCAGAGCGGCCGCAACCCCGCGCCGAGGTAGCTCAGTCGGTAGAGCACAGGTCTGAAAAACCTGGTGTCGTCAGTTCGATTCTGACCCTCGGCACATCTTGAAACACGAAACGCCGCGTCCCTTTGGGGCGCGGCGTTTTTATTGGGCGGCCTGGAATGTGGGGAAGTCCCGTGATATAGTGGAAACCGCCCGGGTGGCCGGGCCGAGGAGCCTAAAATGTGGAAATGGACGGCGGACGCCGTCGCGCTGCTTCATGTGGCGTGGATCGCGGCTTTTGTTTTGGGGCCCTTTTGGGGCCTTCGGCGCCCGGGGATCCGGGCGGCGCATTTGGTTTTGTTGTGGATCACGGCCGGGATGTGGCATTACTATTGCCCGCTCACGGTGATCGAAAACATGATTCGCGTCCAATACGACCCGGCCGGGGCTTACGGCGGCGGTTTTTTAAACCACTACCTGGAAAAGATCGTCGATTTGACGGCTTACGGGAAACCGCTGGCGCTGGGGGTCTTGATTTGGACCGCGGCGTGGAGCGTGATGTACGGGGCGGCCTGGGCAGGGGAATTAAAGAAAAAAGGGACGTCGGCTACTTCGTAGGGGCCGACGCGGCGCCCACCCGAACGGGCGCGTGGCTGTTGATCCAACTCAAAAGCTTTTCCCGGTGGGGCGGTTCCAACCAGGAGAGGATGAACCAGGCTTCCCGCCCGTCTTGGCTTTTTAAGATCACCGCCGCCTTGTCCGGTTCCGGACTCCGCTCGTCGAATTGGATGGAAACCACCTCCGACCATTTCATCGAAGATTTCCCGTTGGGGCTTTGAAGCGTCACGCCCTCCTTGTCCAGGCGCCATTGGATCAGGGGCGGCGCCGGTCGGGCGAGCCAGAGGCCGAGCCCCGCGGCCAGGGACAGGGCGGGGGCGCCCAAGCCGATGCGGCGGGGCGTCAGAAAAGTGAAGTGCATGTGCCGGGCGCCGAATTCCGCCGCGCGACCTCGAAAAATAAAAAGAACCGGCAAAAGGACGAGAAGGGCCAACAGGAAAAACCGCGCGGTGGCCGGCCAGGTGGGCGGCATCCACATGAAGAAGAGCGTGTCCGCCACTTCCAATATGGTGTAACCGTGGGAGAGCATAAGGTCGCTTCCTAGTTTAGCAAACGCCCCAAACTAAAACACCTGGGACGTGCCGAAGGTCACCAGCCAATAGCGTTCCCCTTCGATGGGCCGCAGGGGCCGGGCCACGTCCAGCCGGATCACGTGCCCCAAACTGGCCCGGGAAATGTGAAATCGGAGCCCCACGCCGACGTCGGCCCGCAAATCCCTAAAACGGACCGCCGCCCCCCGGGGCCAGGCGTAGCCCGAATCCGCGAAGATCACGCCCCCCAGGCCGAACAAGTGCAGGACGTCCGGGAAAAAGAACAGCCGGTCCTCCACGATGGCGGAGAACAGGCGATTGCCGGCGAATTCGTTCAGCGGATATCCCCGCAGACCCGTGTCGCCCCCCAAAAGAAGTTGGGTTTCGTCCCCGGGCCGAAGGACCTGTTCCCAGGTGGCCCGGGCCGTGAGCGTTTGAGCGCGGCTGAAGTGGTTGTTGTATTCGACGGCCCACCGGGTGCGGGTGTTTTTCCACACCCCGTCCTCCCGTTGTCCCTCGCCGGAAACCGTCGCCAGGGCGAAGGCGCCCGGGCCCAGAGCCGCGCCGCGGCCGGCGTCGGCCTTGGCGAAAGTGGCGTCGCCGGATTCCCGAAACCAGTTGGAACGCGCGAAGCCCACGTTCACGGTCAGCGTGGGTCCCAGGTTGATGTCCTCCTCGCGGTCGTAGGTCCGCACGTGATCCACGGTGATGAAGTTTTCCCGGTCCCATTGAATCGTGGGGCCGACCGAGTGGTACACCTTGTCCTCCCGCAGACTCCGGACGGGTTTCGTGTCGAAAAGTTTGTTGTGGCGGTAGCCGTATTCCACGCCGAGCCGGCGAATCCGTTTGGTGGTCGACCACAGCGACACGGCCGGGCCGGCGAAAAATTCCCGGTTTTCCTTCCCCAGCCGATTGACTTCCTGGCCCGCGACGTAGATCGGCGTTTCCGTCCGGGTGTAGCCCCCGGCGGTGCGCAGGGCGAAGGGCGTGACGCTGGAAAAGAACGGCCGCTCCACCCGAAGCGACCGGGCGGAGCCGTCGGTCGTGTCTTCGTAAAAACCGCCCAATCGCCAGCGGGTTCCCAGGAGCGCGGGGTCGTCGTAGCCGACGGAACGGCTGACGCGTCCCGCGGCTTTTTTGTAAACAAAATTCAGGTCCTTTCCGAGACCGAAGAGGTTTTTTTCCCGGAGGCCGAAGCGGTACTTGAGGTCGCTCCCGGTTCCGGAGGCGCTGGCGGAGGGCTGGGTGCTCCAGGTTTCCTGGGATTCGACCATCACGTCCACCCGGCCGTTGCCCACGGGCACGGGGACGACGCTCACGTCCCGAAGGCGCAGGATGCCGCGCAGGGCGCGCTCCGATTCCCGGGCCAGGGCGGGGTCGTACAGATCGCCTTCCTCGAAAAGCAATTGCTGGTGGATCGTCCGCTCGGTGGTCGAAACGTGAAGGGCGTTGATGCCGCGGTAGACGCTTTTGTTTTCGGAGGGGACGGAGGTGTCAAAAATTCGCCGGCGGATGATGTGGATTCGGGCGATGCGGTATCCGCGGTAGCTGGGCGTGCCCGGCCGGCGCGGACCCGGGGACCGGGCCAGCAGGCTTTCGCCCCGGACCGGGGACCCGCCCAGGAGGAGCCCGGCCAACAGGAGGCGCGCCCCGGCCGAGAACCGCCGACCGAAGCCCGAAGGGGGACGCATGCCTTGATTATAACGGATTTCGCCCGATCCTCCAGGGGACCCGCCCGACGGCCCCCCGAGGAAATGTGGTAGAATCCGACCCATTCACCTTCTCAAGGAGTTTCGCTATGTCAGGCCATTCCCGTTGGGCGGGCATCAAACACAAAAAAGGCGCGCTGGACGCCAAGCGCGGAAAAGTTTTCACCCGGATCGTTCGGGAATTGACCATCGCGGCCAAAACCGGCGGCGGCAACCCCGACCACAACCCCCGCCTCCGCAAAGCCATGGACGACGCCAAAGCGGCCAACATGCCCATGGACAACGTCAAAAAGGCGATCCAGCGGGGCACCGGGGAAATCCCCGGGGTGGTGTTCGAGGAAATCTCCTACGAAGGCTACGGCCCCGGCGGGGCGGCCATCTTTTTGACCGGCACCACCGACAACAAAAACCGCACGGCTTCGGAGATCCGGAAAATCTTTTCCAGCCACGGCGGCAACATGGGCGAGTCCGGGTGCGTGGCGTGGATGTTTCATTCCAAGGGCCTGCTCACCGTCGACCGGGAGGCGTTTAAAGACGAGGAGAAATTGATGACCGCCGCCCTGGACGCCGGCGCCGAGGACCTGAAAACCGATCGGTCGGACGTTTTTGAAGTCATCACGGCCCCCGCCGATTTCGAAAAGGTGAAGGCCGCCGTGGCCGCCGCGGGAATTCCCGTCGCCTCGGCCGAAGTCACCCTGGTGCCTCAAAACATGATCGCGCTCACCGGCGGCGACGCCACGCGCACCATCGACCTTCTGGACGCCCTGGAGAATCACGACGACGTCAAAGACATTCACACCAACGGCGATATTGAGGAAAAATAAGATCGCCGGTTCGGGAACGCCCGCGTGAAAGTGTTGGGCATCGACCCGGGCGTGGCCACGACGGGGTGGGGCGTGGTGGAGCGGCGAGGCGACCGCCTGGTGGCCCTGGACCACGGGGTCATTCTGACCCCCGCCAAAACCCCCCTGGCCGACCGGCTTTGCCGCATCGCCCGGGAGTTGCGGGCCTTGGTGGCCCGGGTTCAACCCGACGCCGCCGCCATTGAAGAGCTTTTTTTCGCCAAGGAAAGCCGGAGCGCCGCCATCGTCGGCCACGGCCGCGGGGTGT
>DAOQNO010000016.1:0-12117 GCA_035332125.1 Elusimicrobiota bacterium
GCCTACGGCGTGTTTCTCGTCAAATGGGCCTACCAGTTGCTGCGCGACCCGAATTCCAACCGGGAAAATCTGACCTTCCCCCCCATCGCCTCCATCAGCTACTCCAACACGGACCGGCGCAACACCGCCCTGGTGCTGGAAGTGCTGCAGAACGACCTGCACCAAATGCCCGGGTTGGAAAACGTGACGACCGAGGAAATCGGCCGCCACGTGCGCGGCTACGAACGCTGGCGCGAAATGGTCGAAAAGGAAAAGCCCGACCTGGTCATCGTCTGCTCCCCGACCGAAACCCACATTCCCATTTGCCGCGAGCTCATCACGGGCTTCGGCGTGAAGAACATCCTCTGCGAAACGCCCCTGACGCCGGTGAACGATTCCGACAGCCTGCCGGGGCTCGAAGCCCTGGTCAAGGAGCACGGGGTGACCTTCGGCGTGAACCAGCAGTACGCCTCCCTGCCCGCCTTTTTAAAGGACCTCCGCCTGAACGCCGCCGAACCCCAGAGCCCGACCTTCGGCGACGTCTTCCAGGGAGCCCAGGCGGCGGAGATCACCTTCATCACCCACGGCACCCGGCCCTGGCGCCGCTTCGGCAACATCGGCGAGCTCATTATCCTGGAAGACCTGGGCATTCACGCCCTGGACTTCCTCCCCCCCGCCCTCTGGCGGGAACCCGTGAAGGTGGAAAAAGTCACCCGGGAAGGCGACAACATTTTCCTGAACCTGGTGGAATACGAACTGCGGTTCGGTTCGACGCCCGTTAAGCTCGTCCTGGGCTACCGGCGGAAACTTAAAAGCCTCAAATTGGTCTACGCCAAGGGCGACCGGGAATACGATTTTCACATCACGGGCACCACCAACCCCCAAACGGGCGAGTTCACCCGCGGCATCGAAGGCAAAAACTACGCCTTCCCCTTCCGCTACGCCCTGCGGACGGACCTGGTCAAGTATTCCTTCATGCGGTCCCTGGCCGGCCAGCCCCTGACCCCGTTGTCCGACGCGGTGCAGCACCAAAACATCATCCGCCGGATCTACGAAGGGTCGTCCAAACTCAAATAACGATTCCATAAAAAAAGGCCCATCCCCCGCGGGGGATGGGCCTTTTTTGTTTTAAGGGGTTTTTACTTCGAGGCCGACTCGGTCACCACCGAAACGCTGGGCCCCATGGTGGAAGCCAGGTTCACGGTGCGGATGTACGTCCCTTTGGCGGCCGACGGGCGGGCGGCGGTGATGGCGTCCAGGAGGGCCCGGGCGTTCTCCGCCAACTTGTTTTCGGGGAAGGAGGCCTTGCCCAGAATCGAGTGGATGATGGCGTAGTCGTCCATCTTGAACTCGATGCGGCCGGCCTTCAATTCCTTGACCGTGCGGGCCAGGTCGAAGGTCACGGTGCCGGATTTCGGGTTGGGCATCAGGCCCTTGGGCCCGAGGATCTTGGCCAGCTTCGTGAGGTCCTTCATGGCGTCGGGCGTGCAGACGAGCACGTCGAAATCGAGCCAGCCTTTGGAAATCTTTTCGATCACGTCGGCGTCCCCGGCCTCGTCGGCGCCGGCGGTCTGCGCTTCCTTGATTTTCTCGCCCTTGGCGATGACGACGACTTTTTTGGATTTTCCCGTGCCGTGGGGGAGGGCCACCGTGCCGCGGACTTTCTGCTCGCCCTTGGTGGGGTCGACGCCCAAGCGCACGTGGATCTCGACGGTTTCGTCGAATTTGGCCTTGGCGGTCTGCTTCACCAACGCCACGGCTTCTTCCAGGGAGTACTTTTTGGCGGGAACGATTTTCTTCTGCAACTCGGTCAGGCGACGGCTCATGGTTTTCTCTTTTCTCCCCCGCGCGGAACGCTCCCTCCTCCCCGTCGAACGGCGGCGGGGCGAGGTGTCGGGGAGGTTGGGATTTTAAATCAGTCGGCGGTTTCCACGCCCATGCTGCGGGCGGTGCCCTTCACCATTTGAATGGCGGCTTCCAGGTTCGGGGCGTTCAAATCCGGCATCTTCTGCTTCGCGATGTCCTCCAACTGGGCCCGGGACAGTTTCCCCACTTTGGTCTTGTTGGGTTCGGAGCTCGCCTTGGCCAATCCGGCGGCCTTCTTGATGAGCGCCGAGACCGGTGGCATCTTGGTGATGAAGGAGAAGGAGCGGTCCTCGAACACCGTGATCACGGCGGGAATGGTCATCCCCGCTTCCATGGTCTTGGTGCGCTCGTTGAACTGCTTGCAGAACTCCATGATGTTGACGCCGTGCTGGCCCAACGCGGGGCCCACGGGCGGCGCCGGGTTCGCCCCGCCGGCCGGGATTTGAAGTTTGATTTGGGTCTTAACTTTTTTCTGTGGGGGCATGGGGGGCCTCGTTAAAGTTTTTCAACTTGCAGGTAGTCCAACTCGACGGGCGTCGCCCGGCCGAAGATGGACACCGTGACTTTCAACTTCGCGCGGTCCTCGTTCACTTCCTCGACGACGCCGATGAAGTGGCGGAACGGACCTTCCTTGATGCGGATGTTTTCGCCCTTGTCGAACAGGACCGCCGGCCGGGGCTTGTGGTCCGCCGGGGCTTCGGTGAGCTGGAGCAGGGACGAAATTTCCGATTCCGGCAGGGGCGTGGGTTTGACGCCGCCCAAAAAGCCCGTCACGCCGGCGGTGTTGCGCACCATCCAATAGGTCTGGTTGTCCACGTCCATGTCCACCAGGACGTAACCGGGGAAAAATTTGCGCTTTTTCACCTGGCGCTTGTTGCGCCGGAGCTCCACGACGTCCTCGGTGGGGATCAGGAGCTTGTGAAATTTATCGGCCAGGCCGTTTTGGGCGGCCGTTTTTTCCAAGGACGCTTTGACCTTGTCTTCGTGTCCGGAGTAAGTGTGAATGACGTACCAAGCTCGCGCCACATTGATCCTTTCTAACGGAGAAGTCGGGCCTCTGGCCCGCCGTTGTCCCGAAAGCTCTGCGTCGGGGCTAGACGAACAACGAGAAGGCCTTGGCGACGATCAAGTCCAAGAGGCCCACGTAGATTGCGAACACCACCACGAACAACACCACGAGCCAGGTCGAGGCGATCATTTGGTTCCGCGTCAACCAGGAAACCAGCTTCAGCTCGTTCCACGATTCCTTCAGAAATTTGATCAGATCGCCCATTGAACGTCCGCTCCTTGATCCTAGCCAATAAACGAAGAAAACCCTTCGTCCCGAACCGCAACCGCTTTAAATTGGATGGGGGTTTATTAGGAAAGCGAGAGAATATTAAACAATTCGGACGAAGGCGTCAATACGTTCCGGCCGCCTTTTACCCCCCCCGCGCGGGGAGGTCCTTTTTCCGTCGGAAATGCTAGGATTTCCCATTCATCGCCGCTTCAAAAAAGGATCGAACCAATGACCGTCCCCTCCCGTTTTGCGTCGTGTGCCGTTTTTCTCGCGGTCTTCGCCCGACCCGTCGCGGGCGCCCCGTTGACGACCCGGTCCTCCCCCGGCGGCCTCTGGGCCCAATCCTACATCAACCAGGGCGACCAACGCCCCTTTGAAATCCAGCCGGCTTTCCACTTCCACAACTACGGGTTCACCGCCGGTTACAATCAGCGATTCTTGACCCTTTGGATCGGCGGCCTGTCCCTGGCCCGGCACAACGACCATTTCGAATACCCCGACACGCGGGTGGACACCCACGCCCGGGGGCTGCAACCCGCCGCGCGGTTGTATTACGACCGCGGCCGCTTTTTGGCGTCCTTCACCAGTTCGGTCATGACCTACCGAAGCAACGTGGAACAAGTGCTGGACGGCCCCGGCGGGGCCTTTACCGACGCGCGGGCGCAAACCCTGCGCTCTTACCAGCAGGCGGTTTACGTGCAATACAATTTCGGTTCGGCGGTCTATCCGACTTTTCCCCGGATCTACAAACTGTCGGCGCGCTTCCCCCGCCGGTCCCGGCCGACCCTGCGGGACTTGGACGGCGGCCCCCGCGCCGATGTGGACCGGGTCTACCCGCCCTTGAACGACGCCGGTCGCACGGTGCTGGCCCCCTGGGCCCGTCTCACGGACCGGGACGACGCGGTCGACGGGTACACCGCGCGCGGAACCACCCCCGCCACCGACTACGCCGTGTTGCCCTATCATCAACGGTTTCGAAAAGGTTCCCTGGGCCTGGACGCCGGGTATTACATCGTTCCCGAAACCGTTCTTTTGGTCGTGAGCGGCGGCTGGACCCGGGAATTGAAGCGAAACCACGTCCAGTGGGAAAGCCGCTTGTTGTCCGATCCGCCCGGGGTGACCTACCACAACGAAGCCCCGCGCGCGCCGGCCAACACCTACGAGTTCGGCGGCGGGCTTCGGGTGTTCACCGGCTGGGGCGTGGCCGCCCGTTTGATGTACCGCCACGTCCAAACCCAACGATTTAAAAGCGGCACCTACTCCTTCAACCTCGAATACGGGCTTTGAGGGAGTGGGTTCTTTCCCGCGTGAAACTTCGCACCGGGAGCCGGCCCAGCTTCCCTACGTTCCTTTCCCCCCTCCGGTGGGAGTGACCGGGGGGGGCAATCGGGGCGTCGACCGGGGACCGACGAAATGGCTCCTCCACGCGGCCTGATTTTCGGCGGTTCAGTGAAAAGGACGCGTGGGCCAACCAACACGCGTAATCCCAGAATTGGCCATTTTGGCGCATGACATCAGGGAAAGGGGCGCTGGCAAATGGGAATCTTTGAGGCCCTGTTTTTTTTGGGAGGAATAACATTGGTTCCCATCGAAAACGCGGTAGATTTGTGAAAGGGGGGGGCTTGAGCTCACCGATCCGCGGCACTATACTTGGGTGAAACGTCCATGCGAACGAACCAAAAGGGATAACATGAATATTCTCAAAAAGATTCGTTCAACCGAAGGACTGACCATGGTCGAAGTTTTGATCACGGCCGCCGTTTTTGGGATTTTGGCCCTGATCATCGCCAAGTCTTTTTTCAACACCCATCGATTGTCGCTCAACGCGACCGATCAAATGGAGGCGGCCCGCCTTTCGGAATTAATCATCAACCGCATGCAATCGGCAAACTATTACCACGTTTTGGGAGCCGATTCGAGCACCAAGGCCGGGAACTGCGCCTCGACTTCCGCCTTCGTCTCCGGGAGCGCCGCCTATCCGACGAATTACCTGGTCCAATGGGCCACCTCGCCCATGTTGGGAACCCTGAACGACATCGAGACCCAAGTGATTGCCGCGGGGTTTACCCGCTGGAGAATCCAGGTTCAAGCCGTCCGCCGGGACTCCTCCGACAACGACAACGACGCCTCCTACGTTGATTTCATCCCCTTTTCCGACTCCAACCGAGATTCCCACGACGAATACGACACTCAATTAGTGTTCCAGGGTTGCAACGGGGACAACGATTTTAACGACGTGTGCGGGAGTTCGCCCGAGTTTCCGGACTCCCACATGAAGCAGGTCGATGTGTTTCTTTACAAAGGATCGAAGCAATATTCCCGCCTCGGGTTCCTTTTGTCACAGGAAAAACTCACGGGAAATCAAGGGATCTCGGGGGAGAGCCCCCTCAAATTCAACGTCGACGATCCCTGGGCGGGTTGCCGGATTTACACCCGAACTGCCGCCAACCAGTTGTATCTGGACACGCCGCCCGTGGCCCCCGATTTTTTCCGTTACTGGGACTACACGGCCATCCCCGCGGCCAAAGCCTGGAAGGACGGCGCACGGCGCGTGGACACCGCGTCGAACTTGACCCTGTCGGTGTATTCCCAATCCGGGGCCCAATTTGAAATCGGTTATTCCACCCGGTTCCCGGACCCGGACCCGACCAACCGAATTTTCCTGGGCGGCATCATTCCCCAGGGGCTGGGGGCCAACATCGTCGCCGCCAACGGCACGAACCGGGTCCCCATCGATCCGGTAACCTCCAATGCCAACGAACTCCTCCGAGACCTGTTGATGCAGGAGCGCTACCAAGTTCTTTTCGGCCGGGCGAACCAGGGTGGGCAATATTCCCCCTGGAACGTCGTTCCCCTCTACACCGACGCCACCCCGCCGCGTCTATGCACGGCGGGCGCCCCCTGCCCCGCCGCGGGCGCGGACATCCTTCAACCGGCCGCCAACGAAACCATCTACACCCGAACCTTTCCCCCCTTCGCCGTGGTGATCGACACCCCTTCCCCCGGGGGGTATGCCGCCGCCGGTCTGGTCCCCTCGGTCATGAGCATGGCGACCATGACGGTGGCGGTTCCCGCCGTGGTGGGGAACATTCAATACAATCAATTCAAGACCGAAACGCAGGCGACCACCCCCAAAGGCAACGCCGGAAATCCGGCCGTCGTCAAGATGATTTTCGTCGACACCACCACGATGTTGCCCCACCTCCTAAGCAACGCTGGCAACGGCAAGGTCAACATGCGAGCCGAATTCGGCGACGCGGCCACCTACAAGTCCAGCCACACGTGGAGTTTTGTCATCGACGAAGGAGCTTATCTTCTGGACGCGTCCACCCCCGTCGTCACGCCGATTTCGCCGTTGGGAGTCACGGGCACGAACCCGGCGATCCAATTTCATGTTTCAGACGGAGGCGTGGGGGGCAGCGGCGCCGACCCCTATAGCCTTCAAATTTTTATTTCAACGCCTTCCGTGGCGCCCGTTTTCCGGCTTTTCTTCAGCACGATGATTTACGCGGTCCCAGGGGCTTTCATTCCCCTTTCGTCCTACACCAAAGACGGCGCCTTCGACGTCAACTACACGACCACCACCCTGGTTTCCACCGGAACCTACGGCGTTCAAATCATGATCGCGGACCACGCGGGGATCCCCAACGACTTCTCTGTCTTCCCCGCCACGTGGTCCTTCGAGATCCCATGAAGTCGACGCGAACGGTCGGCGGCTTTTCCGTGATTGAAATCGTCGTGGTGTTGGCGATTTTGGGCATTTTACTGTCGGTGATTGGGGGCTTCCTTAAAATCACCCTGAAAGACATTTTCAAATCGGGGCGCAAAACTGAGGCCGAGGACAGCCTCCGCCACGTCCTCGATATTTTCACCCGGGATTTCGGCGACATCACCGACGTCCTTCAAGCCGATCCCCAGACCATCGTTTTCGCGTGCAATTCCCATCGCGTGCCGGGGGGAGCGTACGATTACCTCAAGACCGACCAGGACAACGACGCCATGAACATCGCCACCAGCCCCTTCAACGCCCGGTTCACCGGCTACGACCTTGACGATGAATCCGACGACGGGGACACCCGAGTCGATTTCCGTTCGTCTCTTAAGTTGATCGGCGATAAACTGGTTCAGAAGGACATTCTCAATCAACCCGACCCCGCGATCGCCGGGGATTGGGACTCCCTGACCTTCAGCAATCAGAGAGTCATCGCCGTGAACGTGAGCACTTTCGCTTTGACCTATTACGGGGGATTGGCCTATCTGTCCCCGCCGCACGACGACAACGCCGATGGCGTGGTCACTGCGGTGGAAATCGACAGCGGAACGGTGGGCGGCAACAACAGCGGGACCCTGGACCTGCAGAGTGAACGGGACAAATTATCGATCCTTCGCGTCACCCTCGGGATCCGGCATTCGAAGACCAGCGTGGACATATCGACCGCAACGACGGAAATCGTACTGCCTTTGGTGCCGCTGAAACGGAGGATTCCATGACCGTCCGCCGGCCCGATCGCGAGTGTTCAACGCGGGGAACGGCGCTTCTCCCCGTGATGCTTATTTTCATAATCCTGCTTCCGTTGATCTTGCTTCTGGTCAAAAAAATGATCCTGCACAACACCTTCAGTTTCCGCGACAGAGCCTATCGAGGCTCCCGTGGCCTCGCCTCCAACGCCTTGACGGACTACATGCGCCAGTTTTCCGAGGATTATCGGGCGGATTTTTATCAAGATTACAAACTCCGCCGGAATTGGAATTACAGTTCGTTGTCCTATTCGGGCGTGGGCCTTTCCAGCACCACCTACAATTACCGCATCGACCCGGTCGCTTTAAGCACCTCCGAAGTCCGAAAAAACCGCGTTTTCGTTTTCCGGAACATCGGGTACTTTCAAAACCGAGAAGAACTCAAAAAATCCCAGGGCGGCGCCATCCAATTCAAATCCGATTTGGCGCGGTTTGAATTGATCGCCTTCAACTCGCTGACCATCAACACCAACGACCCCCTGGATGGAAGAACCCTCGAATCCGTTTGGATTCGGGGCAATCTTTCATTCCCCTCTCCGGTTGACTTTAAAATCAACGGGCCCTACGCGTTCTCCCAATTTGTCACTTCCGGGGTCATCGTCGTCAACGGAAACATCAGCGACAGCCGCCTTAAAATGGACAACAACGCCCGGGTCTACCATTCCGGAGCCGCCAATTTCGACGCGGGATTCACCCCTTCGGCAAACGAGAACATCAATTACATCCCCCCCGAACTCACACCGGGGAAACTTCCCCCCACCGGGGGGATGGCCTTCGTCGACCCCTTTCAAGATTTAACCTACTACCAATCCCACTTCGCCACGTCCACCGTGGTTCCGGCCACGATCACGTTTACCAATACGGGGGTAGACATCAACAGCGGGGCCGGCAACGTGCCTTTCGCAATCGACGCGACGCAAGGGGCCACCATTCTGGGGAATGGCGCGCCGTTGTACATCCAAAACGGAACGGGGATTTACCGGAAGGTCCTGATCGTCACCGTTGGGGGGAGTTCGGTCACGGTGAACGGGCCATTGGCGTACCACTCCAACGCCACAAAATCTTCCAGCGGGGAGGTTCTGGCCGTTCTTTCCGACGGAGATCTCGTTTTTAAAGGAAACAACGACCACAACGTGGTCGGTCTCTACTACGTATCGGACGCCCTGCGGGTCATCGATGCGGGGAATAAGGTGACCGCACGGGGATCGGTGATCCTGGGAATCGCCCACGCGGGGATAACGACGAGCGACAACAGCGAATTCGACATAAAAATCGACACCGGATTAAGAAGCAACCTCCGGCCGGATTGCCGGAACAGCCCAGCTTGGCCGATCTGCGCGTCACGAACTGACCCTTTCCCCTCCTCCGGGTCCCCCCCGGAAAGCCCCAAATTAATTAAGAAATACATCCCGCCAAGCGCTTGGAGCTCTGGCGTTTCCGTTGAAATCGAATTTCTTTTGGGCTTAGGCCATTTGGGCCTGGGGCGTTCGGATGGGCGCCTTAAAACGCGTATTCCGTTGTTCTTGTGGCCCATGAACCTGCACGGCAGGTGCGGAAGGACAACGGGCCCATCCTTAGGGCGGGAGGATTCCCGCCTCGATTCAACCGCTTGCCTTGGGGCAAGCGGGGCGACCGGGAACGGTGAAGGTTCTCGTCCAAGGTTGGCGTTAGACAATGTCCCGGCAAGTTGGAAGGGGCCCAATTATTAACTTTTTTTAAAAATGGCAGGGGCGGAAGGACAACGGGCACAGCCCTAGGTCGGGAGGATTCCCGCCTCGATTCAACCGCTTGCCTTGGGCAAGCGGGGCGACCGCGAACCGTGAAGGTTCTCGTCCAACCGCCCACAATCACTTTTATTTTAAATGGCAGGGGCGGAAGGACAACGGGCTCAGCCCTAGGTCGGTAGGATTCCCGCCTCTATTCAGGCGCTTGCCTCACGGCAAGCGGGGCGACCGCGAACCGTGAAGGTTCTCGTCCAACCGCCCAGAATCACTATTTATTTTAAATGGCAGGGGCGGAAGGACTCGAACCTTCAGTCCCGGTTTTGGAGACCGGTGGTTTGCCAGTTAACCGACGCCCCCTAAAATTTTCCTCTTACTATCGGCGGAAGGACAACGGGCCCAGCCCTTGGTCGAAAGGATTTCCGCCACTTTCCAAGCGCTTGCCGAATGGCAAGCGCTTCGACTGCGAACCATCAGTCCCGGTTTTGGAGACCGGTGGTTTGTACAGCCGCTGGTGGTCGGCCACGCCGACCGCTCAATAGTCATTCCTTACGGTCAAGCCCGCTTTTGGCTTCGTTAACCGACGCCCCCAGCGGGGTTTCGGGCCCTTTGGGCCCGCCGCTGGCACCCAAAGCTCTGCGTGGGTGCCCGAAGAGTTAAATAGTTTTCAGTGCCGATGGTCCTAGAGCCCTGGGAAGGGGCCATGGGGTTCGGGCCCTTTGGGCCCGAAGTCTTTCTAAATTTACTTCGCCGGAACGGCTTCGACCGGTTTGGCGACAGGGGCCAACTGCCGTTTCAAGCGCTCGTGGTCCATGAAGGACCACATTTCGACGGCCTTGCCGTTGGCGAATTGAAAATACTGAATCCCCGTGTAGGCCACCTGGCGGCCCGTGCGGGCGATGCCCAGGAATTCGCCTTCGTGGGTTCCGGTGAACATAATCCGCGCGGCCACCCGGTCCCCCTCGGCGACCATGTCCTGCACGACGATTTTGAAATCCGGAAAGGCCCGGTTCAGCACCACGAGCAATTCCTCGACCCCGCGCACGCCGGGGGTCATGCCCGCGGGCAGGTCGTGGGTGACGGCGTTCACGGACACCACCTGCTCCAGCGCCGTGGCGTCGTTGGAATTCATCGCGTCGTAAATCCTCTGCAGAACGGCTTTGTTGCCGGTGTATTTGACCGGCGCGGCCGAAACCGCCGCCGCCGTCAAAAGAGCGGCGAAGAAACTCCCGGATTTGCGCATGGGGCGTCCTCCCGAAGGGGTTATTTGGTTTCTTTGTGGGGCGTGTGCTTGCCGCAGGTTTGGCAGAACTTTTTCAGTTCCAGCTTTTTCTCCCGACGACGACCCCGCACGTAGTGGTAATTGCGGTTGTCGCACTCGGTGCAAGCAAGCATAAACACGAAGCGATCGTTGGCCATGACTTTACTTTCCTTTTTGCAGCTGTGTTTTCAATAGTTGATACAGCGCCTTTTCCGGGTTCCCCCCGGCGTAAAAGGCCGTGTCGGGCGCTTTGAGATGCCCGTCGTAAAATTCGATGTACGTCTTCGGCGCGCCGGGCCGGCTGAAGGTCACGGTCAAAAGCTCCGTGTCGTCGGACCAACTCTTCATTTTCTCGCCCCGGACGGGCAGCTTGGACAGCGCGGCCTGAATCTTTTTTAAAACCGCGGCGTCCGTGACTTGTTCTCTGGCGTCGGCCCGTTCGTCGGTCAACTTTTTCTTGAGTTCCAAAGAGGCGCTGAGGGCGCCGGCGGCGTCGAAAGCGTAGCGTTGTTCCGGCGCGGTCCGCGCCAACTCCGCCATGTAAATGTCCCGAAACCGCTTCTGGAGTCCTTCGCCGGGCTCCTCGGTATAAAAGGACCCGTCAGTGGTGGCCAGGCCGTTTCCGTAAAACGTCACCTGGGTCTCGTCGCCGTTGTCCGCCACGAAAAAGACGTGGGTCATGGAAACGTACGGCGTGAACGAAACGAACATGCCCCCCTTGAGCGGGCACTGGTTCAACAGGTCGACCAGGGCCGACACCTTCTTGGCGTCGGTGATTTCCACCGACCGGTTCGGGCCCTCGTCGCGGTTGGCGTAGAACCCGTGGTCGTATTCCTCGACCCGGACGGATTTGGCCTTTTTCACCCGCAGGCCGCCCTCGGGCTGGGGCTTGGCCTGGGAAAGGATCTCGTGGATCTCTTTTTCCGCCGGGAGGCCCTCGTAAAACGACGTGTCCGGGGCCTTAACCCAACCGTGATAAAGTTTGACAACCACCGGCGGCTTGTCGTAGTGGCCGTAGAATTGGGCTTCGATGTAATCCACGTCGCCCATCTTGATCATGGCCGACCCGGCGGGGGGCAGCGAGTTGATCAACGTCACGAGGCGCCCGACGGTCTCCGCTTTTCGAATGACGGCGACTTTCTTCTTCTCGGGATGGTCGCGTGTGTCCGACAGTTTCTCGTACCGCGTCACCACGACGGAGGTGACGTCCTTGCCGAGACGGTCCCCCTTCGCGGTTTTCTTTTCCTTGGCCATCCCGTGGACGCTCCCGAGAACCACCGCCAATCCGACCCCCCAGGGAACAAGGGCCCTTCGGTGGTTCAACACAAACCCCTTACGCCAAAATTTCGGTGCCGACGGCAGCGTTCGCTGCCGTCCCAGATTGTAGGATGGGACGCCGGATCAATCCGTTTTTCATTGCAATATTTCCGTCACAACTCCGGCGCCCACCGTGTGGCCGCCTTCGCGGATCGCGAACCGCACGTTCTTCTCCA
>DAOQNO010000017.1:0-12000 GCA_035332125.1 Elusimicrobiota bacterium
GCCTTGACCGGCGCCGAGGTCGCCGGGGCGACGGGCGGGGCCGCGGGAACGGGCGGCGGGGTTTTTCCCGCCGTTTCCGTCGGAGAGGGCCAGACCCGGGCGGCGGGAGCGACCGACGCGGCCGCGGCGACCGCCGCCGGCGGGGCGGCTTTGGGCCGGGTCAATTGAATGGCCATTTCGCCCAAGCTCGTCGCCAATTCCGTCAATTCGTTTTTTCCGGGGAAACGCCAGGGCACGTTTCGTTCCCCCTGGGCGACCCGGTCCGCCCAGGATTTCATCAAATGGATGGGCTGGATCACGGACCGGTAGAAAGACACCAGAAACACCAGGCCAAAAAACACCACCAAACCCATCCCGGCCAAGAGGGACCAGTGATTCCGTCGAAGCTCGGCGGTCATGTCCTGCTCGGATTGGAGGGCGGAGGCCTCGGTTCGATTTTTAATATCGGCGATGGCCTTGAGGGCGCCGGCGCTGGCGGGGACGAATTCCGATTCCACCAGCGACATGGCTTCCGTCCGTCGCCCTTTGTCCATGGCCGTTTCAACTTTTTCCGCCGGCCCGGACAGGGCGTCGAAGGCCGCGGAAACGGCCGGAAGATCGGCGTCGTTGGTTTCCCGATGGGCGGCGGATTTTCGCCAGAGCGCCAGCCGCTGAATCACCTGGGTTCCGGCTTGCTGGAACTGGAGTTTTTCCGCTTCGTCGTTCAGCAATACGTAGTTTTGAAGGGCGCGCACCCGGCGGGTGGCGAAATAATCGATATCGGCCACGGCGGCCCGCGTCCGGGCGGCCCGACGGCTGTCGTCAAAGGCCCTTTCCTCTTTTTGAATGTTCAAGTAGCACCAAGCTCCCACGCCGGAGGAAACGGCCAGGAAGAACAGGGACGACAAGGTGATTTTGGTGCGGATCTTCATGGGGCGAAAACTATTTTCCGCCTTTCAGCTTGGCGAGCTCCTTCTGGGCTTCCGAGAGGTCGATGCCGGCTCGGGTGTACTTTTTAATCATCCGCTCCAACAGGGAGATTTGCTCCTGGGCGTCGGCGCCCTGGGCGGCGTTTTTCCGGTAGAAATCCAGCGTGAGGCGGTAATCCGTCGACACCTGGGCCAATTCGGTTTTCACCCGCTCCATTTCCTTGTCCGCCCGGGACAGGTCGATGCCCTTGTCCCGGTAGGCCGCCGTCAAGGCGTTCAATTTTTCCAGACGGGTCGTCAAGGTCGCCCCCCGCTCCACGTGAACCTGGTAGCCGCGGTAGGCGGCGTCGAAAGCGGCGGCGTATTCCCGCAGGGCCTTTTCCCGGGCCAACCGGGCCCGTTCCTCGGGCGTCAACACCCGGTTGGCGGGGGTGGGAGCGGGTTTTTTCGATTCGGCTTCTTTTTTGAGTCGATCGATTTCCGCCGTGTATTCCTGAAGCAACCGGTTGCGCTCGTCCTTGACGAAGGCGGACTCCGCCTCGGCCAACCGCAGGGCTTCCTCCGCCCGGGCCGTGGCGTCCCGTTCCTCGACGATAAGCGCCAACAACTCGTCCTCGGCCGGAGCCCGGCCGAATTTGTAGGACAACCCGATGTTGTGGGTGTTGCCCGTCTGATCCAAGGCTCCCAAGGGCACCGTGAAGACGTAATCCAACACGACGCCGTTCACCTCGTACCCGGCGCCCAAGGTCACCTGCCGGTAGTCCCGCCCGCCGAAGCCGGCCCCGCCCCGAAGGCTCAGCGTGCCGTAACGGCGGAAGAGCCACCCGCGCTCCACCCCCAATTGAAGGCGATTGTCCGGCCGGCTGTTCAAGAAGGTCCGCCGGGTCACGTCCGCGCTCACCGTCATGAATTTGGGCTGGAACGCCACGCCCATCCGGGTGATGAGCGGCAATTTTTCGTCGTTGGCGAGGCCCAGGTCGGGCCGGTTTAGATTCGCCAAGGCCAGACCCAGCCGCCACTGGGGAAAAAGCCGGTACAACGCGCCCACGTCCAGGCCCACGGCGGTGGCCCCGTGACCGCCTTGAAACACCGGATCGATGGCCCCCGTCCGGTTGCCCGGGTTGTTGCCCGAAAAGGCGTTCAGCGTGTCGGCCGTGTCGCCGAACACCCGCTGAAGCGACTTGAGCCCGAGGCCCAGAGACAGACGGTCGGCCAGGAAGGAACGGCCGTAGGCCAGGGCCAATTGACGCTCCTTGTACAGGGAGTCCACGCGGAATTCCGTGTAACCGAGACCGACGCCGCCCCACCGCCCGTCGAAGGGAAGGGGACTGGCGCCGCCCAGAAAGGTGAGCGCCGTTCGGGTTTGGTCCGAGAGATTGGGGAACAGCCGGGCGTAATAGGCCGTCAGTTCCGGCCGCGGAAGGAGGCCCAAGCCGGCGGGGTTGTAATACACGCTGTGCACGTCGTCGGCCACGGCGGTGAAGGCTCCCGAGAGGGCCGCCGGGCGGGCGCCGACGGAAAACTCGTCGAAAGCCCGCAGGGGCGACGCCGTCAATCCGAGGACCAGTCCCAGGCGCAGCGCCCGGGTCGCGCGCGAAACGAAGGTTGAATTCATTGGACCACCACCACGACGCCGCTGATCAATTGGCCGTCTCCTTGGATTTCAAACACGTAGGGACCCGAGGGGACCACCCGCCCGGACCGGTCCCGTCCGTCCCACATCAAACTTTCCGGGGTGGGACCGAGGGCCCCGGCGGGCGCCAGGTCCGACACTTCGCCCCCGGACACGTCCAACACCCGGCCGGTCACGTCGGAGAGGGTGGGGTTGCTGAGGGAAAAATAGACCACGTCGTTGATGCCGTCGCCGTTCGGGGAAAAAAGTCGGGGAATGACGCCGTTCGTGTCCAAGGTGAGCGCGCGCAGCGGCAACCCGGCCAGGGCCATGGCCCCCGCCAAGGCCGCGCGGCGTCCCAACCGTCGGTGAATCCTCATCGTTGTCTCTCCGGGTGCGGGCTCATTGCGCCACCACAACGGTGCCCGAGAAGGTCCGTCCTTCGCCTTCGATCTTATAAATGTATACCCCCGCGGGAACGATATGTCCAGTCTTATCCCGTCCGTCCCAGGCCAGAGCGTCCGGCGTGGGCGCTCCGACCCCGGCCGCTTGGAGGTCGGCCACCCAGCCGCCGGAGAGGTCCAAAATTTTGCCGGTGAAGGACGACCCCTTGGGATTGTCCAAGGCGAAGAACACCCGGTCGTTCACCTCGTCCCCGTTGGGCGAGAAGACCCGGGGGAACACGGCGGCCCGATCCAGGGACAAGCCGTCGGCCTTTTGATAGAAGCGGACCTGGTAAATGCCGGGCAGGCCCGTGTCGAACCGCACGGTGCGCAACGTCTCGTCCACGTCCGCCGGATCGACGCTCAATTTGATCCAGGCCGAACCGTTCCACCACAGAACGCCGATGTTGGAGGCGTTGGCCCCCGCGTTGGCGGCGTATTGCAAAGTCACGTTCATGTTGGGCCGGGACAGGGCGAAATCCGCGTTGGCGGCGGCTCCCGGCCCGCTGAAAGTCAAATTGTAGGTTCCCAGGGTACGGGCCGTGTCCCGGTTGTAGGCCGGCTGGCTGTTGACGCTCATACCGATCAGAAGGTCGCCGCCCGCCTTCACCTCGGGGATCAACCCTTCCGGCACGTAGGCCCGGGTCAAGGAACCATCGGTGGATTTGCCCACCAGGCCCAGAATGGCCGTCGGCGTCACGTGGAGGAAGTTGGAATCGATGAGCGGCGATCGATTGCCCGAATTGTCCACCGCCCGCACCACGTAAAACACATCGTTGAGCGGGTCCGGCGCGAAGGAGAATCCACCGCCGATCCCGGGGGTGGACACCACGAGGCCGAAGGACCCGAAGAGGTCCGTCGAACTGTAGATTTCGTAGCCCACAATGTCCGTGGCCGGACTGCCGTCGGTGTTGACGGTGGTCGAGGACCAGGTCAGGGTGTAGACGCCCGCGTTGTTGACGAGGGCCACGCCCGACACGGGCGCGGGAATTTGGATGTCCGTGGGCCCGGTCAGCACGGTGGCCTGAGGGGCCGTCGTGTCGATCGGCGACAGGTTCCCCGAGGGGTCCAGGGAACGAATCCCGAAATAATACCGGGTGGTGGGCGCGAGGTTCACCACCATGATCTCACCGTTCCCGGGGGTTTGGGGCACCGGCGGGAAGGGGGCGGTGGAGGCCAGGCTCCACCAAAGGGCGGAATTTCCGCCCAGGCTCGCGATGGAGAAGGTGGCGTATTTAACCACGTAGGACTGAACGGCTTCGCCGTTCAGTCCCCCAGCGTCCTCGTCGGGCGCGGTCCAGGCGAGCACCGCTTGACCCGGGGTCACGGTCGACGAGGCACTGACGTCGGCGATGGCCGCGGGCGGGTCGGCGTCCACGATGGACACGGTGAACGACAGCGAGTCCGTGGGGGCCGCTCCCAGGGGGAGGCCTCCAAAGACCAAGAGCCCCTGCAACAGGGTTCCCCACAGGAACCCCGGCAGAAGCCGCCGGAAGATCGTTCGACCGTTTTTCGAGCTCAAGAGTCGCTCAACTCCTTATCTTTCTATTCCTCTATTAGGGCGTTCCCCCGGGGGGTTGGCCTTCGCCCCACCGGTTCGATCCCCCATGAAATGAAAGGCTCATCGAAATCCCCTCATTCCGTGGTCACGTAGACCCGGGTGTAATATTGAAGCGGGATCCCCAGGTCGGCCAATTCCGCCGTGATGAGGAATTGGAACTTTTGCCCCCGGTTTTCCGGCGCGTCCGGAATGTTCAGGAAAAGCTTCACCGGTTTGACCTGGTTGGGCTTCACCTTGACCACCGCGGGTTTCATGGACAGCCATTCGGGATGGGGTGGATCGGTCCATCCCGGTTCGCGCAAACTGGCGATGACGCGGTTGCTGGCAAATTTCAGCTTGACCGGATCGTCGCCGCGGTTCGTGATTTTGAGCGTCCCCCCCAAGGCGTCCAGGGCGATGCTTTTGCCCAGCGGGACCTTGTCCAGACGCAACGTCGGCGTCATGTCCAGGTCCAACTTGCCCACCGCCACGCGGTTTTTCTCCTTGGCCAGGGCGCCGGGTCCCATGGAACCGACCGAGAACCGGATGTAATGGTTCACGGCCAGGGCCAATTGCCCGGTGCCGAGACTGCGCGCGTGGAGGTTGATTTGGTAGTGCTTGCCGACCAGGGCCGGGTCGTTGGGAACGGACAGGATGACTTCGGCCGTTCCGATGTCGCCGGCCCCCAATCGGAACCGATTGGGCACCACCTGAACCCACTCTTTTTTCGGAGCGGGCTCGTAGCCTTCCTTGGGGTCGATGTGTTGCGGGCCCGGGAGCTCCACGTCCACCACCACGTCCACGGGAAAGTCGGACTGGTTGATGACGACGTACGGCATGCCCTTGGCCTGGCGGAGGTTCAGGACCATCCCGGGGCTCACGTTTTCCAGGACGATGTCCGGGAAACGGACCCCCAACGACAGCTTGGCCCACAGGGGGACGGCGATCACCGCCAACCCCGCCAGGGCGCTCCACCGCGTTCGACGCTTCAAACCGCTTGCCATGTCGTTCTCCGTTTTTTGTCGTTGTCCATCGTGTTGTCGGTCAACGGACCGCAACGCGCCGATACCGTCCGGGCGTTGCCGCCGTCTTTTTTATTGGGCCTCCAATTCGACCGTGAAGGACCGCTGGGTGCTGACGCTCGAGGAGGTCGGCATGTCCAGGTTGAACCACAGGCCCCGCGTCGAACCCGCCAGGACGTTCACGCCGCTTTGCGTGCCCGAGTAGTTGGTCGCCGTCGACACCGCGCCCAACCCCGCGCCCGCCGACACCACCACGTCGTCGAACCCGCCGCCCGCGTTGAAGTTCGCCGCCACCGGCGCCGCCGCGTTCAACAACGCCATCAGTTTGTAGCGGTCCGCTCCCACCGTCGTGCTCGCCACCCACACCGCGTCGTCCACGCTCACCCGCATCGCCCACGTCGCCGCCAGCGTCCCGTCGTTCGTCACCGTGGAGGACGACGAGATGTTGCCCGTCGTGCCCAGGTTCAGAGCGCCGAAGTCGTAGCTCACCCGGTCGATCGACAGGCTCTTCGTCCCCGTCGGCGTCACGGTCAACACCACCGTGTCCGTCGTCGCCGCCATCGCCGCTCCCGCCATCACCGCCACCGCTCCCGCCATCAGGAGCCCTTTCATCCGTTTCATCATGTGTGTCCTCCCGCGTTCATCGACGCATCGCCTTTCCGCCGAACCGGGTCGGCGGGGCATTCCCCCGCCGACCCGTCGATCAAACCCCGGAAAGGCTCATCCAAACCGTACCGCTGGTGTTATTGGGCCTCCAATTCGACCGTGAAGGACCGCTGGGTGCTGACGCTCGAGGAGGTCGGCATGTCCAGGTTGAACCACAGGCCCCGCGTCGAACCCGCCAGGACGTTCACGCCGCTTTGCGTGCCCGAGTAGTTGGTCGCCGTCGACACCGCGCCCAACCCCGCGCCCGCCGACACCACCACGTCGTCGAACCCGCCGCCCGCGTTGAAGTTCGCCGCCACCGGCGCCGCCGCGTTCAACAACGCCATCAGTTTGTAGCGGTCCGCTCCCACCGTCGTGCTCGCCACCCACACCGCGTCGTCCACGCTCACCCGCATCGCCCACGTCGCCGCCAGCGTCCCGTCGTTCGTCACCGTGGAGGACGACGAGATGTTGCCCGTCGTGCCCAGGTTCAGAGCGCCGAAGTCGTAGCTCACCCGGTCGATCGACAGGCTCTTCGTCCCCGTCGGCGTCACGGTCAACACCACCGTGTCCGTCGTCGCCGCCATCGCCGCTCCCGCCATCACCGCCACCGCTCCCGCCATCAGGAGCCCTTTCATCCGTTTCATCATGTGAACCCTCCTTGGGTTTGATGCGACTCGAATTGCACTCGTTGCGTCATCGTGTTGAACAAATCGGGACACGCTTTTTGGGGATTGAATAATATCGAGAAAAGGGGCGAAAACCGATCGGGCGATCGAGGGGAAGGTGCGCAAGAAGCTCATCAGGGCCTCCGAGGTTACGGTCTTGGTGTATAGCTATAAGCCTGATCTAAGTCATGTATAGCCCCTGCTTAGCTTATTTGCAAGGGATCTTGGCATGGAATTTGCCTTTCGGCCAAAGGTAAAAAACGCAAAAAAAGGCACTTTTGGGCCTTCCATGCGCCGAATCGGCGGGGAACTGGTAAAATGGGCCCATGCGTCTCTCCCGTCTGGTTTTTTTGGCCCTCGTTGCGGTCCCCGGGGTGACCGGCTTTGGGATGGAACCGGCGGCTCCTCCGCCCGTTCTTACCATGACCATCAGCGGCCCCGTGGACCCGGCCGTTAAAAACCACCTCCTGGATGGCTTCCGACGGGCCGAGGCCCTGAACGCCGGCGCCGTGATCCTTCGTTTGGATACCCCCGGCGGTCTCCTGGACGCGACCCGGGACATCGTCCAGGCCATGATCAACGCGCCCTGCCCGGTCATCGTTCACGTGGCCCCCCGGGGGGCCCGGGCGGCTTCGGCCGGGGTTTTTTTGACCATGGCGGCGGACGTGGCCGTCCTGGCGCCCGAAACCCATTTGGGCGCGGCCCATCCGGTCAATCTCGGGGGCGGCGCCCCCGGTTCCGAAGCCCCGGCCTCCTCCACGGGATCGGCCAACATTCTCGGCGAAAAAGCGGTTTCCGACGCCGCCGCCTACATTCGCGGCTTGGCGGTCGCCCACGGCCGAAACGCCGTCTGGGCGGAGGATGCCGTTCGACGAAGCGTGTCCCTGACGGCGGAGGAGGCTCTCGCCAACCACGTGGTGGACCTGATTGCCGCGGACGAAACGGAACTGATGGACCGGCTGGAGGGACGGGAGGTCCGGAAAAACGGCCGGACGTTCACCCTGCGATTTCGCGGCGCGGCCCGGATCGACCACCCCATGAGCGCCGCCCAACGGGGCCTGCACGTACTCGGCCATCCGAACATCGCCTACCTTCTCCTCGTTCTCGGTTTTTACGCCCTGGTGTACGAGTTCGCCACGCCGGGCGTCGGACTGGGCGGCATCGCCGGAATCACCTGCCTGGTCCTCGCCTTTTTTTCCCTTCAAATTCTTCCGATCAACACCGCGGGCCTCGTGCTGTTGATCGCGGGATTGGCCATGATGGCCATCGACCTCATCGTTTCCTCCCACGGGCTTTTGATTTTCGGCGGGCTTCTGGCCTTCGGCCTGGGCTCCTTCCTTCTCTTCGACGGGGACTCCCCCGCCGGCCGCGTGTCCTGGCCCCTCATCGTCGGCACCTTGGCCGGGTCGGCGGCCTATTTCGGTTTGGCGTTGCGCAAGGTTTTTCAGGCGCGCCGGGCCCCTCCCCGAACCGGGGCGGAAAGCCTGCGGGGACAAACGGCCGAAGTGCGGCCCGGGGGCCTCGTGTTTGTGCAGGGCGCCCTGTGGACGGCCGACGGGCTCGAGGGGTTTAAGCCCGGCGACCGGGCGATCGTTTTGGAAGTGCTGGGGACCCGCCTTCGGGTGGGTCGGCCGTCTTAGACGGCGGCCCCGGACGTTCGATCAACGAGAGGAGAACTAAACATGTTTGGATTCGGCATCGGGTTTTTGCCCATCGCGATCATCGCTTTCATCGTCATCGTGAACGCGGTGCGCGTCGTACCGGAATATGAACGCGGGGTTATTTTTCGACTGGGGCGCGTGATCGGCGCGAAGGGGCCGGGGCTCTTTTTCCTCTGGCCGGTGATTGACCGGATGGTCAAGGTGGGTTTGCGGACCGTGACGTTGGACGTGCCCGTCCAAGAAATCATCACCAAGGACAACGTTCCCTGCCAGGTCAACGCGGTGTGTTATTTCAAAGTCATCGACCCCGTGCGCGCGGTGATCGAAATTCAGGATTATTTCTTGGCCACGTCCCAGATCGCGCAGACCACCCTGCGCAGCGTGCTGGGACAGGTGGAATTCGATGAACTGCTCTCCCATCGGGAAAAGATCAACACCCAGCTCCAACAGATCATCGACACCCAGACGGACCCCTGGGGCATCAAGGTGTCCATCGTCGAGGTCAAGGACGTCCAAGTGCCCGAACAGATGCAGCGCGCCATGGCCCACCAGGCCGAAGCGGAGCGGGATCGCCGAGCCAAAATCATCGCGGCGGAAGGCGAGTTCCAGGCGTCGGTGAAACTGGCCGAGGCGGCGAAAATCATTGCCGCCGAACCCGTGACGTTGCAACTCCGCTATCTGCAGACGGCCACGGAGATCGGACGGGACAAGAACACGACCATCCTGTTCCCCTTGCCCATGGAATTCATCAACGTTCTGTCGAACCTGGTGAACAAAAACAAGAATTAAGCGGTCGAAGCGGCCGGCGCCGCCGCGGGCGGACCGGATTTAGGCGGGAAAAACCGGCGGGATTTCCCCGCCGGTTTTTTCTTTGTAGGCCCCCCGGGTCCAGGGACGGAGCGTTGCGCCGTCCCACAATTCGGCCTGCGCCAAGGATTCTTCGATGAGGCGGGGCATGTCCAATTGCTCCTCCAGCCGTCGCACGACGGGGGTGGCCACGTTGGTTTTGGGTTTCTTGGCCATGAGGGAACAACAGTCTTTGTAGGCGCGGATGGAGGGCTCGTAGGTGCCGATTTGCTGGGCCAATTGAACAATGGATTCTTTGTCGTAGGCGATGACCGGTTGGAAAACCGGCAACGTCAACTCGGTTTGCACGGCTTTTAAGTTTTCCAACGTCTGGCTCGCCACCTGGCCCAGACTGTCCCCCGTGATCAGGGCTTTGTACCCTTCCCGACGGGCCAGGGACTCCGCGGCGCGAAACATGAAGCGCCGGAAAAACACCGTTTCGTATTCCACCGGAACCGCCAGGGAGGCCGCCACCTGGTAGCGGTCGTGCGGAACGAGGTAAAGTTTGGACGAAGGACTCGTGGCGCGCAACACCCGGTCCAATTCGAATATTTTCGAATCCCGCACGTCCGCGGCCGATCGAAACGGATGAAAATGAAGGTAGTGGACCCGGGCGCCCCGCCGCATCATGAGCCAGGCCGCCACGGGCGAATCGATTCCCCCCGAGAACAAACACAGGGTTTCCCCCGAGGACCCCTTGGGCAACCCGCGCAATCCCTGGGTCCGTTCCGCGAAAAAGCAAATTTCCTTGGTCAGGATTTCCACGTGAACGCCGACGTCGTGGTGATCGAGGTCGACGGACAGGCCGGTGTCTTCGCCGATTTTTTTTCCCAACCGCACGCAAATGTCCTGGGAGGACAACGGGTAATGCTTGACCGCCCGTCGGGCGAACACTTTGAAGGTTTTGGCCTGGGGGAAGGATCGGACGAGGGCCACCGCGCCTTCGGCCAGCGCCTCCCAACCCGGGTTCCCCGGGGCCCAGGGCAACAACCGGCCGAAGGCGAACCAAGCCACGCCGAACACTTTCCCCAGTTCCGCGCGGACGCCCTCGGGAACGTGATTTTCCGTTAATTCCACGAGCACCCGCGCCGATTCCAATCGGACGCGGTGGGCGTGGACGGGGACGAGCCGCGCGCGAATGTCGTCCATCAACTTTCGCTCGAACATCCGGCGATTGCCGCCCTTCAGACCCAGTTCCGCGTAGTGCACGACGACGACGTTCATGGACCGCATGTTATCAAAAACGTCGGCGGACGCACGATGTCCCCGCCACTTGCAAATTTCGTGCCAGGGGGTATGCTTTAGGCAATAAGCTATGTACTCCTTATTGGCCGCATTTTTCCGGAAGTTCGACGGTCCCGCGGGTCACCGCCGGTTTTCCGCGTGGCGGACGGGGATCGTTCTTTTTTGGGGGGGCGCCGCGGCCTCCGCCGTTCATGCCCTTCCCTACAACCCCGTCCAGATTGAAGTGGAGCCCGTGACGGCGGCCGACCGTCTGACCCAGGGCGGGGTGGCTTGGGGCGACATGGACGGTGATGGGAATTTGGATTTGGTGATGAGCGGTCAAACCGCCGCGGGAACCCGCCAATTGCGGGTTTACACCAACGGCGGATCGCCCGGGTTCGCCATCAACGCCGCCCAAACCGAAGTGTTCGGGTTGAACAACGGGCTGGCCGCCGGTGAAATCGCCCTGGGCGATTTGAACGGCGACGGACGACTTGACATCGTTGTGACGGGGAACCGGGGAGCCGCCGCCACCCGACAAATTCTGGTGGCGATCAACAACGGCGGCCTGTCCTTCACCCAAAACACCGTGGACGCCGGATCGGGATTGGACGGGGGCGAACCGGCCCTGGGCGACTTCGACAACGACGGGGACCTGGATTTGGCCGTGAGCGGACTGGACCCGGCCGGGGCGCGACAATTTCGCGTGTACCGAAACAACGGGGACGGGACCTTTGACCCCAATCAGATCGAGGTTCCGGGCGCCGCCGGAAGCGGCTACGCCACTCGAAGCGCAGTGGCCTGGGGCGATTACAACAACGACGGGTTTCTGGACCTTCTGGTGTCGGGCCAAGCCGCGGCGGGCCGCCGCCTTCATCTTTTTACCAACAACGGGAACGGGGGCTTTACCGGGCCCGTGGACCCCACCGCAGGCGTCGGAGGGTTTTCCGACGCGGATGCGGTCTTCGTCGATCTAAACAACGACGGGCTGTTGGACATCGTCGCCATGGGCTTGAGCGGCGGCACAAACGCGCAACTTCGCGCCTATCGGAACAACGGGGGCCCCGGCTTCACTTTCACCGCCTTCGACATTCCCGGCGCCGTCAACCAGGGGTTCCGAAACGGCGCCCTGACCGTGGGGGATTCCAACAACGACGGCCTGCCGGACATTGGCGTCATCGGCCTTCGCCCCGCGACCGGCAATGTGGAGATCTGGCTTTACCGAAACAACGGCGGTTTCGGATTCACTCAATTCAACGTCGAAAGCGCCGCCAACTTGGGTCTTCAAAACGGCGGATTGGCCTGGGCCGATTACAACGCCACCAACAGCCTCGACCTCTTGGCCTCGGGGTCCGACAACGCCGCCGCGCGGCAAATGCGGATTTACCAAAACCAAGTCTCGACAGCGGTCGCCCCCACGGCCCCGACCAC
>DAOQNO010000018.1:0-11653 GCA_035332125.1 Elusimicrobiota bacterium
GGGGACGAAGAACAAAAGGAATTTCTGGGAACCCTCCACGTCATCACCCGGTGGCTGGCGGAGCGCGGCTACAACATCGTCGGCGATCCGAGCATTCGCACCCAGCGGGGCATCGTCCTGGACACCTTCCGGTTGAGCCATCTGGACGGTTCGCCGCTTTCCACGGCGGAGGAAGAGTCCGTCGCCATCGAGCTGCAGAAATTCTTGGACCGGCCGGAAATCGGGGAAAACGATTTCGGCAACGGTTCCCTGCCCCGGACGCCCTCGGGCCCGACGGGGTCTCCGGGATGGCTGGCGGGTCTGACGCTGCGGGACATTTATCATTCCCTCGGTCTTTTCTTCCCGCCCTTCCACCACATGGCCGAGGCGGTGAGCCCGGGCGTCGTGGGGTTCCCGATCCTTCCCGGGAACGACAAGGGCGTCGGCGCCTCCGCCACGCCGGAGGCCGCGGCGACGAGCAAAGAGCCGCCGCACCGGCCCGCCGAAATGACCTACGACATGACGCCGGAAAAGCGCGACCACCTGGCGGCCACCGTGGACTATATGCGGGCCCTCGTCGCCGGCCGTCGGCCCCCCGCCGTGAAGCGGCTGCGCAAATACACCGACGACGACTACACCTTTTCCCACGTTTACGAGTTGCTGATGTCCGTGTCCATGAACGGCACGGTGGAGGACCGGCGGACGGCGATCCAACTGCTGGATATTTTGATCCTTCCCCGGAAAACGTACTCGTCCCTGGATTACGATCTTATTTGCTTCTACCTGGCGACCCGGGCCGAGCTTCTGGTCCAGGAGGGCAAAATCGCGGACGCCCTCAAATCCATGAAGGCCCACGCCGAATTGTTCGACAAATACAACGCCTCGTCGGACATGGTCCCCGCCACCCGTCTCGATATGGCCCGGTTCGGCGCCGTGAAATGGGCCCGGCTGGCATCGCCGCTGTACGACCTTCAGGATTTCGACAACTGCCGATTGGCCATTGAAACGGCCGGGCGCTACTTGAACCAGGCGGGCGTGGACGAAGAAGCCCGCCTCACCGACCCCTTTAACTGGGTGATGTCCACCCGACACCTGTTGGAAGGCATGATGTTGATCCGTCGCGGCGACGCGGTCACGGCGTCCGGCAAGCGATCCGCCCAGGAACGCCGCCGGCTGTTGGAAGCGGCGCTCGTGCACTACCAGCGGTCCGAGTCTTTCCTGCCCGAGGAACCCTTCGGCCTCATTCAACGGGC
Source organism: Elusimicrobiota bacterium (assembly GCA_035332125.1). Taxonomy (GTDB): domain Bacteria; phylum Elusimicrobiota; class Elusimicrobia; order FEN-1173; family FEN-1173; genus JADKIY01. The sequence goes on from DAOQNO010000018.1 coordinate 1,233, forward strand.
GGGCGCCCTCTACCGCTTGGACCGTAACGGGGAAGCCCGCCGGGTGCTGAGCCGGGCCCTGGAATTGGGCTCCGATTTCGGCGTGGCCCACGCTCTTCGGGGGCAATTCCTTCTGGACGCGGCCTCCCGCGCGGCCGCCCGTCGACCGGGCCGGGCCCGGGACCTTCTCGTCCAGGCCCTGGCGGCCTTTAAAACCGCCGCCGCGGCCCCTCAGCAGGCCGACGTGAGCCCCCTGCGACTGCGTTTGATCGAGATGGAAACCTACCTCCGTCTGGCCCGTCTCGCGGTGTCCGACGCCGATCGCCAAGAATGGGAGGGCAAGGCCCAGGGGCAACTGGCCACGGGCATTACGGCCTATTTCCAAAAGGCGGTGAACGACGGAACGCTGATCGAACCCTTCCTCCACGAATGGATCGTGTACGGGGAGGAACGTGGAAACCCGACCCCGGGGCTCGACCTCCTCCTGGGTCAGAAAGACAATCAACGGGGACAGGAATTCATGAAAGCCGCGGCCCACGCCGTTCGAACCTCTTCCCGGTCTTTGGAGAAATGGACCGACGCTCTCCTCGCCAAGGCCCTGGACCCCGCCGATCGGCGGGGGCGCGCCGCGGCCGTCCGGATGATCGGGTATTTGGGCGAGCAATCCGTCCTTCGAACCCTGGTCCGCCGGGCCCTGGCCGCCGGCGACGCGGACCTGCTCCCCGAGGCGGTGGAAGCCCTGGGGGAAGGCGCTTCCGCCCTGCCCGTGCCCCTCCTTCTCACTTTGAGCGCCCGCTCCGAGATTCAACGCAAACCCCGGGCTCGCCGGGGGGTCGACGACGCTCTGGGACTTCAACGGGCCGCCTTTGAAAGCGACTTGATCGAATTGACCAACGAGGACGTGACGGCGCCGGCGGCGGTGAACGCTCGGGAACGCCAGGACCAGCGACGGTGGGCCGCCTCCCTGTTGGGTCGGTTGGACGATAAACGCCAAGAAGCGGTCGAGTTGAAAATCAATCTGGGGCGTGTCATCAACGGAGAAAGTGGCGAATCCCGCCTGAACCGCTTCGCGGCGGGCCTCGCGGCTTTCGTCGCCCGTTTGGACGCGGCGGAGGAAGCCGTCGTGCACCAAAAGGTCTACAACGCCCTCGTCCCCTTTCAGGGCACCATCAACACCATCGTTTTCCGCCGGGACGGCGATCGTTTGAACGCCCTGGAAAAGCGGTTTGACGCCTTGGTAACGGATTTTGCGTCCCAAAGTCCCAACCCGATGGAGGTTGAATCCGTTCGGACCTTGGTGGACGGCGTCCGCTCGGACCTGACCCGGGCCCGGGAATTTTTGAGTTACCCCCTGGAAACCTGGCAAATCCGGGTCCACGCCCTGCTGGACCGCTACAACAACACCACCGAAGAAAATTTCCCCGAGCCGGTCCTCTGGGACCAGGAGTTGGCCGCCATTCAATCGGTGGCCGCCGAACTTCGGGCCGATCTCGAAAAATCCCCTTTCCCGGACATGATGGAACGGCACGCGGAGATGGAAGTCGAAGCCCTGGGTTTGATCGAGGACCATTTGGCCGAGGAGCGCCGGGAATACCGGGAAACCCTCGGCGGCCGATGGCCGCTTTTGGAGACGATTTACCGCCGCATCGGCGGTTTGGGCGGTTTGGTGCTTTTGCCCGTGACCTTGGAAAGCGTGGTTCCGGCGTTGCTGTCCCTTTCGGTCGGCGCCGCCGTGGGAATTTCCGGGGGGGTGCCCCTCTGGGGGTTCGCCGCCTATCAAATGGCCTGGCACCTGGCCCATGTCCCGGGCGCCCCGGGGCGCGGAGCGGACCGTCTCCTTTCGGCGTTCTCCCAGGAAAAAATGGCCATTACCCTGGGCGTGTTCTTCGGTATTCTCGGCGCCCAGGCCCTGGGCCTGGCGGACGCCGGCGGCCTGAGTTTCTGGGCCTCCCTGGCGGCCCTCGCCTTGCCCCACGCGGCCGTGAACGCCGGCCTTTGGTTGGCGACGCGTCGGGCGCTCCGCCCGGCGGTCGAAATCCCGATCGCCAAGGGCGTCAACGTCCGGCCCGAAACGGACACCCAGCGTCTTCTCAACGGCCTTCTTTTCGGTGGTCCGGCCGAAAGCCGGATCGCCTATTCTCGTTTCGTTGTTTCCCGGACCGAGGTGGTCCGGCGGGCCCTCGTCGAACGGGCCGCCGCCCGGGCCCAGCGCGAACGCCTGGCCGCCATCCTCGGATTGGCCCCCGGATCGTCCATGGGCGACATCGCTTTCCGTCTGGGCCGCGTTCACCGCGGCGGGGGGGATCTGGCGTCCATCGTTCGGGGTCGGGGGTGGCCCGGGGCCCGCCTCGACGCCCGCCAGGCCCACGACGTCGCCGCCCTGATCTCCCTGGCCGGCGGGTGGTCCCTGATTCCCAACCTGCCGAAAAAGGCCTTGAAAGTGATGCGCGAATACCACCGCGGCGAAGGATTGGTGGATTTCCACGAACGCATCGTTCAATCGCTCACCGATCGCGGGGCGGGGGAAACCCCCCGGGTCGTGCTGTTTGAGATCACGACCAACCTCCTGGACGGAAAAACAAAATTGGAAGGGCGCGACGAGGCGATCCGGCGGGCCTTGGAATTCTGGGCCCGTCGGCCGAACACCGTCGTCAACCGGGTGGTCTGGGTGTTGCCCCAAGGCCGCTCCGCCGTCGATTTGATCGCCCTGTTCCGAAGAACCCCGGCGCTGGCTCCGTTGCTCGACGGCGGCCTGAAAGGCATTCCCATCGTCAGCCCGCCGACCCAGAAGGGGCGGCTGAAATCCATCACCGCCCTTCTTCTGCGGGCGCAAAACCTGTCCAACCCCGGGGAATTGCGTCCCGCGGACCTCTATCTGCTCAACCGCAGCGAGTGGGATCTGTCGGACCTGCCCGGCCATCTGAAGGGCCTCGTCAACTTCCTGATCCTCCTGGCCGGCGACGTCGTGTTCGACGCCACGGACCGCCTCGCCGACGACGTTAAACGCCTCAACGTCGTTTCGACCAACGCCTAGTCCGACGTTAATTTTTTGTATCGTGTCGGTCCCATGACCGAACGCGCCCCCGGGCATTTCGAGCTGGATACCAACGACGGCGCCGCCCGGGCGGGGCGTTTGACCCTCGCCCACGCGACGGTGGAAACGCCGATCTTCATGCCCGTGGGCACCCAGGCCACGGTCAAAACCCTCTCCGCCGACGACCTCGAAACCCTGGGCTATTCCTTTGTCCTCGCCAACACCTACCACCTGTGGCTTCGCCCGGGGATCGACCTTCTGGAAAAGTCCGGCGGGCTCCACGCGTTCATGTCCTGGAAGGGGGCCATCCTCACGGATTCGGGGGGGTTTCAGGTGTTTTCCCTGGCCAACCGCCGGGACGTGTCCGAGGAGGGGGTGTCCTTCTCCTCCCACGTGGACGGGGCCCGGCACCGACTGACCCCGGAAACCGTGGTGGACGCCCAACTTCGTATGGGCGTGGACGTGGCCATGTGTCTGGACGAGTGCCCCCCGTACCCGGTGGCCGAGGCCGACGCCCGGGAGATGATGGAGCGCACCCTTCGTTGGACCGGACGGGCCCGGGAGCGCTGGGCCGCGGACGATCGGCGGGGGAAAACCCTTCTTTTCCCCATCGTGCAGGGGGCGACCTTTCCGGCCTTAAGGACCGAAAGCGCCCGGCGGACGGCCGCCCTGGATTTCCCCGGCTACGCCGTGGGGGGGTTGTCCGTGGGGGAGCCCCGGGCCCTTTTGGGGGAAATGATCGGGGCGAGCGTGCGGGAGCTTCCCGCCGCCAAACCGCGCTATTTAATGGGGGTCGGGCGGCCCGAGGACGTCTTAACCGCCGTGGAACGGGGGATCGACATGTTCGATTGCGTCTGGCCCACGCGCAACGCCCGAAACGGCCAGGTGATGACTTGGGACGGGTCGTACAACGTCCGCGTGGCGGCCCTTCGGGAGGACGGTCGGCCGCTGGAACCGTCCTGCGCCTGCCCGGTGTGCCGACGCTACACCCGGCGCTACCTCGCCCATTTATTCCGGGCCGGCGAAACCACGGCGCTCCGGCTCTTAACTTTACACAACTTGGCCTTTATGTTAGACTTCCTCCGTCAAATTCGGCGGGCCATCGTCCGTCGAGAATTCACCGAATTTAAACACGCGTTTTTGGAGCGTCAATCCCGGGCCGATGGTCCGCCCGCCGGAATCTCCCAGGGGGTCCTGTGAAACGATTTTCAAGTCTGCTTCTTCTTTTGTCCGCCGCCGCGCCCGTGTGGGCCGACGGCCGTCCCGCCGGCGCGCCCAACGGGGGTCTCATGATGATGGTCCCTTGGATCGCGATTTTGGGGGTCTTTTATTTTCTGCTGATCCGTCCGCAACAGAAACAGGCCAAACAACACCAAGCTTTGCTGGACAACCTCAAGCGCGGCGACCGGGTTTTGACCCAGGGCGGCCTTTACGGCACCATCCAGGCCGTCAAGGGAAAAGTTCTCGAAGTGAAACTCGCCGACGACGTGAAGGTCCTCCTGGCCCGCAGCCACGTCTCCCAGGTCGTTTCCAACGACCCAGCCCAGGAAACCGAACCGACCGCCACCAACGGCGCCCATGCCTAAAGCCTACTGGAAGTCCCTCGCCATCCTGGCGACGGTTCTGTTGTCGGCTTGGTATCTTTTTCCCTCCTACAGCTTTTACCGCCTTTCCCGGGAAAAACAGCAGGAATTGCGCGATCGCCGGAATCCGATCCTGGGTCGCATTCTGAACCTCGGCCTCGATTTGCAGGGGGGAATACATCTTCTCCTGGAATTGCAAACGGATAAATTGCCCGACGACACCCCCGAAACCCTGCGCGAAGCGATCGACCGGGCCATGGAAGTCGTCCGCAACCGCATCGACCAATACGGTCTTTCGGAGCCCCTGATCGTTCGTCAGGGCGATAAGTACATCGTTGTTCAACTGCCCGGCGTCAAAGACCGGAATCAGGCGAAGGATCTGATCGGCCGCACCGCCCTGTTGGAATTCCGCCTGTTGGAGTCCGACGTGGTTCCCGAGGCCGTGCTGAACAAGGCCCGCGAGATGGGCCTGACTGCCGCCCAGCTTCGGCCGGGCAAAATGCCCAAGGAAATCGCCGAACTTCTTCCCGCCGGAACCGACTTGTTGGCCGGCAAGGAATCCGCGTTCTACCTCGTGAAGGCTTCCGCGGCTCTCACGGGAGCGGGCCTGGCCAACGCCCGCGTCGAAATGGGCGCCCACGAATTTTCCGGCGCCTCCCCCCACGTGTCCCTGGAGTTCAATCCCGAAGGGGCCAAACGCTTCGCGGACTTGACCGAAGCCAACGTGGGCCGCCGCCTGGCCATCGTCCTGGACGGGGTGGTGCAATCGGCGCCGTCGATCCGGTCCCGGATTCCCGACGGGCACGCCATTATCGAGGGGAATTTCTCCCCCGAGGAAGCCAAGTTCTTAAAGTCCGTCCTCCAGGCCGGCGCCCTCCCCGCCCCCTTGGAGATCGTCGAGGAGCGAACCGTGGGCGCCACCCTGGGCGACGATTCGGTGCGCGCGGGCGTTCTGGCCGGCGCCATCGGATTGGGGGCGATTTTCCTCTTTATGGTGATTTATTACCGTTGGTCGGGCCTGCTCGCCAACCTGGCCCTGGTGTTGAACCTGGTCTTGCTGTTGGCCGCCATGGCCGCCCTTCACGCCACCTTGACCATGCCGGGCATCGCGGGGATCATTTTGACGATCGGCATGGCGGTGGACGCCAACGTGCTTATTTTGGAGCGCATGCGGGAGGAGGTTCGCCTCGGGAAGTCCCCCCGGATGGTGGTGGACCAGGGGTATGACAAGGCGTTTTCCGCCATTTTTGACGGCAATTTGACCACCATCATCGCGGCGGTCTTTATGTTCCAGTTCGGCACAGGCCCTGTCAAAGGGTTCGGCGTCAGCTTGATGTTGGGGCTCGCGGTGTCCATGTTCACGGCCATCGTCGTCACCCACACGGTTTACGACCTCTGGTTAATGCACCGCGACGTGCAGAAATTGAGCGTGTAATGGAATTTTTTAAAACCCCCAATTTCGATTACATCAAATACCACAAACTGTTTTTCGCCCTTTCGGGACTCCTGGCGGCCGCCACGGTGGTCGGTGTGGTGGTTCGGGGCCCCTCGCTCATGAGCATCGATTTCACGGGGGGAACCCTGGTTCAGGGGTATTTTCAAAAGGCGGGCGAACCGGCCGCCGGCGCCGGGGGCCAAAACGTGGAGATTTCGCTGGATCGCGTGCGGGCCGCCCTGGCGACGGCCGGGCTCGCCGGCGCGGAGCTCCAGAGCGTGCCGAATCACAACGCCATCATCCTTCGATTTAAATCGGGCGCCGGGGAGGCCAAGACCGAACTGGCCGGCAAGGTCACCGAAGCCTTTGCCCGTGCGTTCGAGGGTTTTTCCTTCACGACGGAACGCGTGGAGTTCGTCGGCCCGGTCGTGGGGAAGCAGATGGTGTCCAAGGCCATTTTGGCCGTGTTTTTCTCGATGCTCGGGATCGTGGTGTACGTGGCCTTCCGCTTCCGCAACTGGATTTGGGGGGTCTCCGGCGTCTTCGCCCTCGTGCACGACGTCTTTTTGGCCCTGGGTTTCATGGCTCTGACCGGCCGGGAAATTTCCATCACCGTGGTGGCGGCCCTGCTCACCCTGGCCGGTTATTCCATCAACGACACGATCGTTATTTTCGACCGAATCCGGGAAAACATCCGTCTGCGCGGTCGCCACTCGAAGGAACCTTTGGACGTTTTGATCAACCGGTCCTGCAACGAAACCCTGTCGCGGACCATCATCACCTCCCTCACGGTGTTCATCGTGCTCCTTTCCCTGCTTTTCCTGGGGGGCGAAGTGATCCGGGACTTCTCCCTGGCGTTGACCTTCGGCGTGATCGTCGGTTCCTATTCCACGATTTTCATCGCCACCCCGATGGTTTACCTCTGGCAACGCAAGCGCAACAAACCCCTCCACTGATGGCCGAGACGGTTTTTTCCGTCAAAAAAATTAAAAAGTTCCGTCTCCAGCCCCGCGCCCAGGCGGTGATGCGGAATCTCCGTGCGTTGAGCGAAAACGCCCAGGCGACTCCCGAGCTGGAAAAGGCCGTCGAGACCGAGATCCGTTCCGTGGCGTCGTCGCTGGAAACCGCGGCGCTCTACGCCACGTTTTCGCCCGACGCCTGTCCCACCGGTTTGGCGTCGGTTCGTCCCGGGGAGGGCGAACGCCCGCCTCTTTCCCTGACGCTTTTCGCCGCGACCGTCGGCGTGGGTCTGGAGGAGGAAATCGCCCGGGCCCTCGCCCGGGGCGAGGCCCTCCGAAGCCGCGTGCTGACCGCCTTGGGGGAGGAGTTGGCCGATCAAGCCGGTCAGTTCGTGGCCCGTCTCATCAATGAAGAAGCGAAGGACGACGCTTTTGAACTTTCCGATCGACGTCCGCTGACGTCCTTGGACGAGCAAAAAACCCTTTTGGACACCCTCGACGCGGCCCGAATCCCTCTCTCCTTCGATGCCGGCGGGCACCTGACGCCCCGGTTTTCCCGCCTGGGGTACGTGCTGTGGTGGCCGCCCTCCAAAAAACGCTCCTGAGGGCCGGAGTCGAAATACCTTGAACATTTTGCCGGATGCTTTTGGCCCCGTGCCGTGTTGCTCCTCGGTCGCATACGACCGGTATGTTCCCTCGTCGCGCCTTGCCCTGGGCCAAAATCCTCCCGGCAAAACGCTCAATTTATTTTGACTCAGGCCCTAAGCGATTCCCGCTCCCGCCGCGACCGGTTCTTTCCCTGGGTCGTCTCCTGGTTGGGGTGGTTGATTCTTCAATTCATCGGACGCACTTCCCGCGTGGCGGTCCATTGGTCCCCCGCCGCCCAACCCCTTCGGGACGACGGGCGGCCCTTGATCTTCGCCTTTTGGCATCGGCATCAATTGCTGATGGCTTGGGAGCATCGGCGGCGCGGCGTGACCGTGCTCGTCAGCCGCAGTCGGGACGGGGAGTTGATCGCCGGCGTTCTGGAGCGTTTGGGCTATCGAACGGCCCGGGGATCCTCCAGCCGGGGGGGACCCGCGGCCTTCATGGAATTGCTGGACGCGGTGGCCGCGGGCGGACGGGTCGCCTTCACCCCCGACGGACCCCGGGGGCCGGCCGGGTCCGTTCAGCCGGGCGTTCTGGCCCTGGCGGCCAAAACCGGCGTTCCCATTGTGCCCGTGGCTTGGGCCGGGACCCGGGTCAAAACGCTCTCCAGCTGGGACCGATTTATGATTCCTCTGCCTTTCGGCCGGTTTGAAGTGGTCTTCGGGAACCCGCTCCCCGTGTCGGCCGTGGACTCGGCGGCGGAACAAAACCTGCGCCGGGCGCTCGAAGGCGCCGAGGCCGAGGCGGTTCGTCGATTGGAGGCGCCGTGCTGACGTTGTACTCCTTCCTGACCGCCCTTCTGTCGCCCCTGATCCTCCTCGTTTTTGTATGGCGCTACGGGTTGCGGCGCACTCTGCGGGGTCTCCCCGAGCGGTTCGTCCTGGGCGGCTCGGACGGATCGCCAAAACCGACGCTCTGGATCCACGCCGCCTCGGTGGGGGAAGTCCGGGCGGCGGAGTCGTTTCTGCGGGCCGCGCCGGCCCGATATCCCGGGTGGCCCCGCCTGCTCACGACCACCACGGTGAACGCCAAGGAATTGGCGGAGCGTTTGGACGTGGCGGAATTCGTCCGGCTGGCCCCGGTGGACCGCCCCGGGCCTCTGGGGCGTTTTGTCCGTCGATGGAATCCCCGCGCGTTGATCCTGGTGGAAACCGAACTGTGGCCCCAGTGGCTGAAAGGCCTTTCGGAAAACAACGTCCCGGTCTGCGTGATCAACGGCCGGATGTCGGACGGAGCGTTCCCCTGGTACTACCGCCTGCGTTTTTTCTGGGAGCCGTTGTTGGCCACCCTCGCGCGGGCGGGCGTTCAAAGCCCCACCAACGCCTCCCGCTTTCTCCAGTTGGGCGCCCTTCCGGACGCCGTCGCCATCACGGGAAATCTCAAATTCGATGTCCCTTTGCCGGACCCGGCGCGGCGCGCCGCCCTGCGGGCCCTTTACCGGGTCGAGGGCGACGCCCCGGTGTGGGTGGCGGGCAGCACCCACGACGGCGAGGAGGAAATCGTTCTCGGGGCCTTCCTGCGCCTTCGTCGGGAGGGCGTTCCCCTGCGCCTCGTTCTCGCCCCCCGCCACGTGGAACGGGCCGGGGAGGTCCGCCGCTACGCCGAGAACACCGGATTTCGGGCCGTCCTTCGGACCCGTTTGTCCGAGGGCGACGCGCCCTGGGACCTCCTGGTTCTCGATACCGTCGGCGAATTGGCCGACGTCTACGGCCTCGCCACCGTGGCCTACGTCGGCGGCAGTTTGATCGCGCGGGGCGGTCAGAACCCCTTGGAGCCCGCCCGGTGGGGGGTTCCGGTCCTTTTCGGCCCCCACATGACGAATTTCCGGGAGATGGCGAAACTTTTTGAAGAGCGTCGCGCGGCCCTCCGGGTGGCCGACGCGGAATCCCTGCTCGCGGCCCTCCGGGATTTGATCGCTTCGCCCGAGAAGCGCGCGGCCCTGGGCGACGCGGCCCGGGCCTGCGCCGACGCCCAACGCGGAGCCCTGGAGGCCAACCTGGCCTTGGTCGCGGAAGGCCTGGCGTCGGGTCCCCGCCGCCCCCGGGGCGCTTGCGGCGGATGCTGACGCGGAGGGACCGCCTGGATAGGAAGACCCTCCCGTATTCGCACGGGTCGAAGCCCGTTGCGAATGGGGACCGAGCGTTTTTGGGCGAGGTCCTCCCTTGACCCCCCGGTCGGTCCTGGTCGTCCGGTTGTCCTCCCTGGGGGACGTGGTCCTCACCGCCCCCGTGTTCGACAATCTTCGCCGCGCCTGGCCGGAGGCGCGCCTCACTCTCCTCGTCAAAAAAGCCTTCGCTCCCGCCTTGGCGGGCCATCCCGCGGTCCACGAACTGTTGATGTTCGAGGACCTCGGCGTTTGGGGCGCTCTTCGGGAAATCCGCCGTCGGCGGTTCGACGTCCTGGTCGACTTGCACGACACCCTTCGGTCCCGGATCTGGGCCATGTTTTCCGGAGCCGGGCGGGTCGTCCGTTACCGGAAACGCGCCTGGGCCCGGCGCCTTTTGGTCTGTTTCAAACGGCCATCGAGCGATTTGGCGGGAAAGACCGTGGACCGCTATCTGGAGACCCTGGCGGTTCTGGGGGTCGACGTTCGGGACCGGGCGCCCCGTTTGCCCGCGCCCGCCGATGGGCTTCCGGCCGCGGCGGCGGCATTGGGCGCGGGACCCTGGATCGTCCTGTCGCCCGGGGCCCTGCACGCCACCAAGCGGTGGCCCGCGGAACGTTTTGCCGCGGCGGCGGACCGACTGGCCGAGGGTTTTCGAAGCGCGGGGGGGGCCGCGCCC
>DAOQNO010000019.1:0-11436 GCA_035332125.1 Elusimicrobiota bacterium
CCCAGGCTCGGGGTGTTCGTGGTGGCGCCGGCCAGGACGCCGACCGTCGCCGGAAGGTCCAGGCCGCCCCAGCGGTGCGCGATGCCCGCCATGGCCACGCCGCCCAGGACCACCGACGCGGCCAGGAGGTTCAAGGGGAGACCTTCTTTTTTTAGGGAGGAAAAGAACCCCGGGCCGACCTGCAGGCCGATGGCGTAGACGAAAAGGATGAGTCCGAACTCCCGGGTAAATTCCAGCACGTGCTCGTTCAAGGTGACGCCCAGATGGCCGAACAGCAGTCCGCTGAAAAGAACCCCGGCGATGCCCAGACCCAACCCGCGGACCTTCAGTTGCCCCAGGGCGAGTCCCAGGGCCGCGACGGCGGTGATGACCAGGACGGCGTGGGGGACGGATTCGGGATCCAACAACGGGGCGAAGAGGTTCATGGCGTTAATCCTTTGTGAGTCGCAGGGCCGCGGCGATGACCACGATGGCCACCACCAACAAAACATTGACGCGGGCCCAAAAAGCCAGACGGCGGGAGGCCGCCTTGAATTCCGGGGACGCCGGTCGGTCGGCCAGGCGGATCAGCGCCGGACCGAGGGAAAAATCGTGCCAGAGGCTCAACGACAGCATCGCCGCAAACAACCCCAGTTTGAGCGACAAAAGCCGGCCGTAGGGCATCGCCGTCAAATACCGGGGGGAACAAAACAAAAGATAACGAACCCGGTGGAGCCCCGTGAGGGCCAGGACCGCCAGAGCGGCCCAGCCGGCGCGGGAAAAACGCCGGCCCACCGTTTGAACCAGGGGCAGGCGCACCGCGGGGGGGACGTCCCGACGAAGGACGGGGCCCAGGATGCCTCCCGTAAAAAGCATGCCCCCGACCCAAAGGGCCCCGGCCAACAGGTGCAGGGCGTGAAGAGCGATGTCCATCATGCGTAGAGGAACTCCCGAATGTCGTAGTGGGCCCGCCGGGCCCCGGTGTCCGGTAGCCGGGCTTCGATGGCCGTTCGCTGATTCCACCGCTCCTGCTCGGTGAGCGGCGTCTCGTCCGGGCGGCCCGGCGTCCCCGTGACGGGAGAAAAGTAAATCATATCGCCGGGCCCGAGGGGCGACCGGGCCAGCACGTCCGCCGTGCCCGCCACGTGCCGGACGTGGGCCTCCCGACCGCCGAGGCCCAGAAGGACGATGGGCGCCGCGTGAATCCCGGCGTCTTTCAATTTTCGAATGGCCGACACGACCACGTCGGGCCCGCCCGGTTTCCGAATTTTTCGACGAAGGTCGGGGTCCCCCGTTTCAACGCCCAGATAGGCCCGTCGAAGCCCCGCCCGTCGAAGCCGCCGCAAATCGTCGGCGGACCAACGCGCCAGGCGCGTGGCTTCGCCGAAAGCGTAAACGCCCCCCACGCCGTCGTCCTGCGGCCGGGCCAGGGCGGGGAATCGTTCCGCCGCCCTCCGAACCGCGGGAATCAACACGTCCGGGGGGACGTCCAGGGCGTTGGCCGACCCGAGAAAGACCGAACACCGTCCCGCCAACGCGGGGCCGAAGAGGCGTTCCACGTCCTCCAGGTGCCGGTCGAACTCCGCCGGGGATTTGACGCGGAAGGGTTGGCCCGCGTAAAAATCGCAAAAAGAGCACCGGTTCCAAGCGCACCCTTCGGTGACTTGAAGCACCAGGGAAAGGTATTGATCCGGCGGCAGGACGCCGATGGGCCGGTAGGTTCGGTGAAAGTCCGCGGCCTCGGTGTCCCATTCCGCCGCCAATTTGGATCGAGCCGCCGCGACGAAGGCCGCGGCCCGTTCGCCCCCGTCCCGGACGGGGCGTCCCCGGTCGAGGCACCGGAATCGGCGCGCCCGTCGAAGGGCGGGCAGGTCCCGCTGAAAACCTTCCAAAAGAAGGCGAAATCGATCGCGAAGGGCCGCGCGTTCTCCCGCTTCCAGGGAGCGCACCCGTCGGTGGAAAAGCCCGCCCGGAGCGGAAACCCACTTTTTCTCGAGGCAGCGGCCGTCCCACCCCCGGGCGATGTAGCGGTCGTTTTCGTAGAGGGCCCGGGGCCGCCCGGCGGCGTCGAAGGTGAGCGTGCCCCGGGTCCCCAGGGCCAGAGTCACCGTCCCGGCGGTGAATCCCAGGGTCACGGCGGCGGGTGAAACGGATCGGGTTGGGACGTTGGCCATAATAAAAAAAGCTTCCCAGGTCGGGAAGCTCCTGAAGAGGGAGTGTACCATCTTGTCCCCGGGCGAAACATGACGAGCGTCATGGATGTTCGTCACCGGACGGATATACTTACTCCGTGACCTTCCCCACGGCTATGGACACCCATCCCGCCGCCCGAACGGCGTTAAACAGCGAACGCCCGGCGCCGCCGCGCCTCATCTTTTGGGAAACCACGGCGGGCTGCAATCTGCGTTGCGTTCATTGCCGCCGCCTGGACGTCCTGGACCAGGTGTCCGAAACCGATTTGTCCACGGCTTTTGCCCGGGAGATGATTTCGGACATCGCCTCCTACTGCAAACCCATTTTGGTCCTATCCGGCGGCGAACCGCTCTTCCGCCCGGACATTCTGACCATCGCCGACCACGCCCGAAGCGAAGGACTCCGCGTGGCCCTCGCCACCAACGGAACGTTGGTGACCGCCGAAAAGGCCCGGGACATCCAGAAGGCCGGCGTGGCCCGGGTGAGCATCTCCCTGGACGGCGCCGTGGCCGCCACCCACGATCGTTTTCGCGGCGCGGGCAATTTCGAGCGCGCCCTGGCCGGGTTTCGGCATCTCAAGGCCCAGGGCGTGTCCCTTCAGATCAACATGACCGTCACCCGCTACAACGCCGAGGAGTTGCCGCGCCTGTACGACCTGTGCCGGACGATGGGGGCCGACGCCCTGCACCTCTTCATGCTGGTCCCCGTGGGCTGCGGCGTGCAAATCGCCGATTCGGACATGTTGCCCTCCGCGGAGTACGAAAAGTGGCTCAACTGGTTTTACGAGCGGGAGCGGGAACAGCGGATCGAGATGAAAGCCACCTGCGCCCCCCACTATTTCCGCATCGTGCGCCAACGGTCCAAGGAAATCGGCGGCCTGCCCCCCAGCCACCACCGCCAGGAGGCCAAGGGCGCCACGCACCCCCACCAGGCGCTCCACCAGACGACCAAGGGGTGCCTGGCCGGCCAGGGCGTTTGCTTTATTTCCCACAAAGGGGAGGTCTTCCCCTGCGGGTATCTGCCGATTTCGGTCGGGAGCGTTCGAACGACCCGGTTCAAGGACATTTGGGAGCTTTCGCCCGTTTTTCAAGATTTGCGAAACCCCGCCTTGCTGGAAGGCAAGTGCGGGGCCTGTTCGTTCAAATACGTCTGCGGCGGCTGCCGGGCCCGGGCTTATTACGCCCACGGCGACGCCCTGGCGGAGGAGCCCCATTGCGTCTACGTGCCCGATGGATACCAAGGGGATTTGGCGTGACCGGCCGCCGCGTCCTCCAAATCTTGATTTGGTCGGGGATGATCGCCGTCGGTTGCCGCAGGACCGAAGCGCCCCCGGCGCCGCCCGCCTTCGACCCGGTGGCGCTCGAGGCCCGGTTCCCGGCGGACCTGGGAACGGCCACCCTCGACGTTTCGGGCTATCCGCCGGAAAAGCAGTCGCACTACGCCTTGTTTTCCGAAAAATGCGCCGGGTGCCACACCCTGGCCCGTCCCCTCAATTCGCCCTGGACCGCCGAGGTGGATTGGCGCCGCTACGTGGAGCGGATGGAAACCAACAACGAGGACAAAACCGGCAAACCCCTGCTGACGCCCGTGGAGGCGAAAAAAATCATATCGTTCCTGGTGTACGACAGCCGGGAACGAAAGTTGAAAAACCGGGCCGGGTTCGAAGCGGAGCAGGCGCGCCTCAAAGACCTTTACGCCAAAGTCGTCGCGGAGAGGAACCGCCTGGCGGCGGCCCAAAGCAAATCCCAGGGTCGGGAATCGTCCCCGTATGTCGGGGACCGTTGACGTCTTCAATTTAATCTCTCAGGAGGAATCCCCATCATGAAAAAACAAGCGGTGGTCTGGGTGTTGGCTTTGGGGTTGGGCGCGGGCGCCCTGGCGGCGCGGGCGGAGGACGCGGGGAAAATTTACGCGGCGAAATGCCAATCCTGCCACGGCAAAGACGGCAAAGGCAATCCGGCCATGACGAAGGTGCTGAAGGCCGACCTCGCGGCCTTGAGCCTGGTGGACGACGCCACCCTGGCCAAAACCGACGCGGATTTGGTGAAGATCACCCTGGAAGGCGTCGGGAAAATGCCCAAGTATCAGGGCAAATTGACCGAAGCGGACGTGAAAGCGGTGACGGAATACGTGCGCGCGATGAAGCCCGCGCCCGCGAAATAACCTTTTAATTCGTCGAGTCAAGGAGTTCCTATGAAACGATTGTCATTGTTGTTGGGGGTCCTGACCCTTCTTGCCGCGGTGGCCGGAGCCGAGGACGCCGCCAAGCTTTACGGGGCCAAATGCGCCGGGTGCCACGGCAAGGACGGAAAAGGCAACGCGGTCATGGTCAAAGCCCTCAAGGTGGATCTGGCGGCGTTGAGCCTGGTGGACGCGGCGAGTCTGGCGAAAAAAGACGAGGAGTGGGTCAAGCTCACCCTCGACGGCCAGGGGAAAATGCCGGCCCAAAAAGGCAAAATCAAAGACGAGGACGTGAAAGCCCTGGTGGCCTACGTCCGCGGTTTGGCGCCGAAGTCGGCCCAATAAGCTTCCAACGAGATTGAGCGGAGCGCCCGTGCGCCGGCACCGCCTTTTCCCGCGTGGTTTTTGGGAACGGGCGGCGCTGGCCGGGGCGCTCCTCCTGTTTGGGGGAATCGGGCGTCTTCGGGCCGACGGCAACGAGGATTGCCTGGCGTGCCACGGAAACGCCGATTCCGGCGCTCCCCCCGTCCATGAAAAGGCCTTCGCCCGCTCCATCCACGGGCGGAACCTGTGCGTTTCCTGCCACGTGGACGCCACCGAAATTCCCCACGCCGAAAAACTCGCGCCGGTGTCCTGCGCCCGGTGCCATCGTCTCGAAACGCAGATTTACCTCAATTCCGATCACGGTCGCGCCGTCGCCCGGGGAAAAGTGGAGGCGGCGTCCTGCAAGGATTGCCACGGTCACAGCCACACCCTGTTGAACTCCCGGAACCCCGACTCGCCGGTCAACCGCAAAAACATTCACGACACCTGCGCCGCCTGCCACGGGAAAGCCGACGCGCCGGCCAACCAGAATCTGACGGAGCGGAAACCCGTCGACAGTTACGATCACACGGTCCACGGCGTGGCGTTCCGCGCGGGCAAAATCAACGCGGCCGTCTGCTCCGACTGCCACGGCACCCACGATTTGCACGGCTCCGCCAACCCGGCCAGCCGGGTGAACCGGGCCCGCATTCCCGAAACCTGCGGTCGGTGCCACCAAAACGTTCTTTCCGTTTACCAGGTCAGCATCCACGGCCGCGCCAGCGCCAACGGGATCAAGGAAACCCCCGTGTGCACCGACTGTCACGGCGAACACACCATTCAATCGCCGGAAAATCCGGCGTCCTCCGTGTTTCGTGGCGCGGTCACCAAAACCTGCTCGGGGTGCCACGAATCCGAGCGCATCGTGGCCAAATTCGGCCTTCCCGCCGGCCGGCTGAAAAGTTTCATGGACACCTACCACGGCCTGGCCTCCCAACGGGGGGATCTGCGGGTCGCCAATTGCGCCTCCTGCCACGGGTGGCACGATGTCCTGCCCTCCACCGATCCCCAGTCCGCCGTGAACCCCGCCAATTTGGCCAACACCTGCGGACGTTGCCACGCCGGGGCCCAGGCGAAATTGCTCGCCGGACGCATCCACGCGGGCAAAGGGAACCGCCCGAACCGGTGGGTGTTGTTTTTTCGATGGTTTTACCTGATCGCCATCCCCCTCACCATCGGCGGGATGTTGGTGCACAACGGGTTGGATTTCCTTCGCAAAGTGATCGACCCGCCGCCCCCGCCCCACGGACGGGAACTGACGGTCCTGCGTTTGACCGCGCACGAGCGCGTCCAGCACGGGCTCCTGGCGTTGGCCTTTACGGTGCTGGCCTACAGCGGGTTCGCCCTGGCGTTCCCGAGCGCCTGGTGGGCGGCGCCGTTCCAATGGACCGGCGGGGAGGTCGCCCGGAAGGCCCTGCACCGGTGGACCGCCCTGGGCTTTGTGTTGATGGGGGGGTGGCACGCCGCGTACATGGTCGGCACGGCCCGGGGACGTTTTCTCCTTCGCGAAGGGCTCCTCCCGCGTTTGCGCGATCTCACGGAACCCCTCCACTTGACGATGTATAACCTGGGCCTTCGGAAGACCCGGCCGGCCCTCCGTTACCCCACCTACATCGAGCGGGCCGAATACTGGGCCCTCCTCTGGGGTTCCCTGGTGATGGTGGTCACGGGGGGCACGTTGGTCTTCAACAATTTCACGCTCCGCCACGCGCCGCTTTGGGTGCCGGATTTGGCGACGATGATCCACTACTACGAAGCCATCCTCGCCTGTCTGGCGATTTTGGTGTGGCACGCCTATTGGACGGTGTTTGATCCCGCGGTCTACCCCATGAATTGGGCGTGGCTCATCGGACGCCTTCGCCGGAAAAAAGCGGCCGCCCCGGAGAAGCCCCATGGAGCGAAATAGGGCCGTCCTTCTCCTGGCGGCGGTCCTGGGCGGGCCCCCCGCGCTCCGGGCCCAGTACGCGGGCCCCGAGGCCTGCGCCGACTGCCACCCCCAGGAATTTCAGGATTGGAAACCGTCGGTCCACGCGCGGGCCTACGCGTCCGACACTTTTCAACGGACGTGGAAGGAAAACGGTTCCACCCCCGCCTGCCTGAAGTGCCACACCACCGGTTGGAAATCGGGCACCTCGGTATACGCGCACCCGGGGGTCACCTGCGAATCCTGCCACGGCGCCCTGGCGGAGGGGCACCCCGCCGAACGCATGCCCCTGCCCGGCGGGTCCGACATGTGCCGGGACTGCCACAAAAAATCCCACGGCGAATGGAAGCTGAGCCGGCACGGCCAAAAAAACATCCGGTGCTTTGACTGCCACAAGGTCCACGGGCAGGGGCTGCGGTTGGGCGGCGGCGACGCGCTGTGCGGGTCCTGTCACGCCGCGAAACTGAAGGATTTCGCCCACGCCACCCACCACCAGGAAGGGTTGAGCTGCAACACCTGTCATTTTCCCAAATCGTCGGCGGGCCCCGACGCCATCATGGGCACGGGAGCGCCGGGCCACAACTTGTCCGTCGGCCCCCAGGTGTGCGATCGATGTCACGAGGAAACGGTTCACAAAAGCGGCCGGCTGGCGGACCTTCGGTCCCGCATGAGTCAAACCGAAAAACACATGGCCGTGGCCGGGGTGACCAGCGTTTTCGAACTGAACGAGAAAGCCAAGGATTTGGAATGGCGTTTGGAGCGGGCCCGCTCCAACGCGTGGCTGGTCGCGTTGCTCGGCCTGTTGGCCGGGCTGGGCCTGGGGTGGTTGGCCGGGTGGTACGTTTTCCGGCCCGGGGCCAAAAAATGACCGTCGAGGTGTCCCGCCGCTCCCTGCTGAAGGGAATGGTGGGCGCGGTCGCCGCGGTCGGGTTGCCCCGTTCCATGGCCCGGGCCCAGTCCCCGGTGGCCAAAAGCGACGTGTTCAGCGTTCTGGTGGACATTCCCCGGTGCATCGGTTGCCGGGCCTGTCTGCGCGGTTGCCAGCGGGCCAACGACCTCGACGCGCCCCAGGACCTCATGGACATGGACCACCTCGCGTCGCGCCTCGAGCCCACCCACAACCTGTGGACCGTGGTCAATCGCGAAGGGCGGGAAACCGTTCGGCACGTCAAGCGCCAATGCATGCATTGCCTGGAACCGGCCTGCGTGTCGGTGTGCCCCGTGGCGGCCCTTCATCAAACGGACGCGGGCCCCGTTCTTTACCGGGAAAACCGGTGCATTGGGTGCCGTTACTGCATGGTCGCCTGCCCCTTCGACGTCCCGCGGTTCGAATGGAACAACGGCCTGACGCCCGTGATCGGCAAATGCCAGTTCTGTGCCTCCCAGCGCCTTTTCAAAGGGCTGCCGCCCGGTTGCGTGGAAGCGTGCCCGACGGGCGCCCTCAAAATCGGCCGGCGCGACGACATGTTGTTCGAAGCCAAGGCCCGGATTCACGCCCGGCCGGACGTCTACGTTCCCCACGTTTTCGGCGAAGAGGAAGTCGGGGGAACGTCCTGGCTTTACATTTCCGATGTGCCCTTCGAAAAGTTGGGATTCAAGAAAAACCTCCCCCATCGGCCGTTGCCTTCCCTGACCTGGGACGTGGTCAGCTGGATCCCCGGCATCGTGGCCGTTCTCGGGTCCCTGTTCGGTCTCCTGGCCTTTAACCTGTCCCGCAAGGCGCATTCCCCCGCCGCGCCCAAGGACCTCGAATGATCGGGTGGCTTTTTCTGGCCGCGGTGGCGGCGGTGTTGGGCCGGTTGGCGGTGAGCTACGGCCTCGGGCGGAACCCGCCCCACGGCCGTTGGTGGGCGGCCGGCGCCGCGGGGGCGTTGTGGGCGGTGACCGCGGTGGTGTTGGTGATACGGTTCGCCCGGGGCATGGGGGCCATGACCCACATGACCGACGCCAACCCCTGGGGGGTGTGGGTGGGGTTCCTTCAAGCGGGGGTGGCCTTGTCCGGCGGCGGGTTCGTCATGGCGGCCACGGTGCATATTTTCCACATCAAACGGTTTGAGCCGATCCTTCGACCCGTGGTGCTCCTGGCCTTCCTCGGTTATGTCTTTGTCGCCCTGACCCTGTTCATCGAGGTCGGGCGCCCCTACAACCTGTGGCACCCTCTGGCGATGTGGCAGCATCATTCCATCATGTTCGAAGTGGCCTGGTGCGTGACGCTCTATTTGACGGTTCTCGCCCTGGAGTTCAGTCCCGCGGTGTTGGAGCGTTTGGGTTACACGCGGGCGGTGGAGGCGCTCCACCGGGCCGCGATCCCCGTGGTGATCCTGGGCGTGATTCTGTCGACGTTGCACCAGTCCTCCATGGGCACGATGTTTTTGATCGTTCCCCAGAAAATCCATCCGCTGTGGTCGTCGACGCTCCTGCCGGTGTTTTTTTTGGTATCGTCCGTGGCGGTCGGGCTGTGCGTGACGGTCGTCGCGTCCTTCTATTCGGCGCGGCTTTTTGAAAAATCGCTCGATCGTTGGCTGCTGGCGGACCTCGCCCGGGCGGCGTCCATGGTGCTGTTTCTCTACACGGCGTTGCGCCTGGTGGACGTGTCGGCGCGCAACGCCTGGGCCCGCTTCGGCGACCCGGCGTGGTTGGGGGGCGTTTTCCTTTTGGAGGTGGGCGGCGGCGCCTTGTTGCCGGCCGTCCTGTTGTCCCGTCGCGCGGTCCGGGACCGTCCCCGTTGGACGGTGGCCGCGTGCCTGCCGGTGTTGGCGGGCGTGGTGTTGAACCGCCTGACCGTCAGTTGGCTGGCCATGGTGCCCTACACGGGTCCCGGCTATTGGCCCCATTGGATGGAGGTGTCCGTGTCCTTCGCCCTGTTGACCGGAGTGGCGGCCGTGTTCGGCCTCGCGGTCCGTACGTTGCCGGTTTTCCCGGCGGCGAATCCGCCGGCCCCGGCGTCCGGGACCGTTTGAGAATTTTTATTAAATGGAAGGAGATTCCATGAGCGACCGTCGATTTCCGGAACATTTTTACAATTGGATTTCCCTGGCGGGGGCCGCCCTGGCCGTGGGGACTTTTTCGATCATCGTGCTGCTGATTCTGATCGATTTTTTCATCCAAGAGACCACGCTGTATCTGGGCATGCTGACCTATATGATTTTGCCCGGGTTTTTGGTCGCGGGGTTGGCCATGGTGTTGGGGGGCGCCCTCTGGGAGCGCCGCCGCCGCGCGCGGGGCCTTTCCGCGAGTCTCGGGACCTCCTTCCACATCGATCTTCAGAACCCGCAAACCCGCCGGGTCCTGATGATCGGCGTCGCCGTGACCTCGGTGTTTCTCGTCGCCTCGAGCCTTGGGACCTACAAGGCCTACCACATCTCCGAGTCCACGAAATTTTGCGGCACCCTCTGCCATTCCGTCATGTCGCCGGAATACACCGCCTACCAGCGCTCCTCCCACGCCCGGGTGGCTTGCGTGGCCTGCCACATCGGCCCGGGCGCGGACTGGTTTGTGAAATCAAAACTCACGGGCGCTTATCAAGTTTACTCCACGATGTTTCACAAATACGCCCGGCCCATCGAGACGCCCATTAAAAACCTTCGCCCCGCCCGGGACACGTGCCTGCAGTGCCATTGGCCCGAGAAATTCTTCGGCGAGCGGAAACACGTGAACCCGCATTATCTGGCCGACGAGAAGAACACGCCGTATCCGATCACGCTCCTGGTGAAAATCGGGGGCGGATCGGCGAACGCCAAGGAAGGGTCGGGCATCCACTGGCACATGATGATTTCCAATAAATTGGAATACATCGCCCGGGACCGGGCGCGGCAGGACATCGCCTGGATTCGGGCGACTTCCAAGGACGGCCGCGTGAAGATCTACGAGAACCCGGACAACGCCCTGACCGACGCCGAAAAGGCGAAAGCCGAAATCCGGACCATGGATTGCATCGATTGCCACAATCGTCCGAGCCACAACTACCGCCCCCCGCAACGGGAAGTCAACGCGGCCCTCGCCGCGGGCGAAATTCCGACGAACCTCCCCTTCATCAAGCGGGAAGCCGTCAAGGCTTTGGACGCGGAATATCCGACGACGCCGGCGGCCCGCGCCGCCATCGCGGACAAGATTCGCGGGTTTTACGAAAAGGAGTATCCCGCGGTGTGGGCCGCTCGCCGGGAGGACGTGGAACGGGCCGTTCGGGCCGTGCAAACCATCCACGCCCAAAACTTCTTTCCCGAAATGCGGGTGACCTGGCGGGCCTATCCGGAAAACATCGGCCACTCGCTGGCGGCGGGTTGCTTCCGCTGTCACGGCACGGACCTGAAGACGTCGGCGGGCGAAACGATCACCAAGGATTGCACCACCTGCCACACGATCCTCTCCCAGGGAACCGGCCCCGGGGCCGACACGGTTTCCGTGAAAGGCCTTCCCTTCCGCCACCCGCAGGACATCGGCGGAATGGAACTCGAAGGGCAATGCAACGCCTGTCACCAAGGAGGGGCCGAGTTGTATTGAGCGGGGCCTCTCCCGACCGGGTTCCGCCGGGACCCCGACCGAATCATCGCGTCGGACATGACGACGATCATGGCCGCCCCCGCGCCGTTGTGATTCAATAAAAGCGAGGGCAACGGCGCCCACTCCCCGCGGCTCTCCCGGTGCTGGTCAAAGGGGGCCCCGTGAAACGATCTCCGACGAAATACGAGCGGCGTTCCTTCGTTTTTCAAGTCCGCTCCGGCGTGGGCGAAGACCCCGCCGAAATCCTCACCCACCTCACCCACGCGGTGTGGCGGGCCCTGGAGAAGCGTACCGGG
>DAOQNO010000020.1:0-10849 GCA_035332125.1 Elusimicrobiota bacterium
AACTGAACTTTCCGGGTTAACGCACAGCGTCGATTTTGAGTGGTCAGGTCGGGAGGGGTTCCGGCCGGGGGGCCGGGGGCTGGGCCGTCGCGTAAAGTTCCTGTAGGGAGCGGACCTGCCACTTTTTCTCCCGGGACTTCTGAAGGCCCTCCACCACGGCCCGGGCCGCGGCGTAGGTGGTGATGAGCGGCACGTTGGAGAGGAGGGCCGTGCGGCGGATTTGGAAACCGTCCGAACGGGCGCGATGTCCGTGGGGCGTATTGACCACCAGGACCACCTCCCGGTTTTTGATCACGTCCAAAACGTTGGGCCGCCCTTCGGCGATTTTCTTGACGGGTTGAATATCGAGGCCCTTTTCCTTCAAATAGAGGTAGGTGCCTTCGGTGGCCATGAGACCGTAGCCCATCGCTTGAAAGGCCTTGGCCACGGACAGGGCCTGGGCCCGGTCCCGCTCCCGAAGACTGAAGAGGACCGTGCCGCTTTTGGGCAAGGGCCCGCCGGCCGCGGCCTGGGACTTGGCGAAAGCCAGGCCGTAGTTTTCGTCGATCCCCATCACTTCCCCGGTGGACCGCATCTCGGGGCCCAGGACGACGTCCACTTCGGGGAACCGCATCCAAGGAAACACCACTTCCTTGACCGAGTACCAGGGTTTCTTTTTCTTGATCATGGCCTGGTAGGGCGCCAGCGCCTCGTCCAGGGAAAGGCCCACCATGACTTTGGCGGCCACCTTGGCCAGGGGCACGCCGGTGGCTTTGGACACAAAGGGGACCGTGCGGCTCGCCCGGGGATTGGCTTCCAAAACGTACACCGTGCCGCCTTGGACCGCGTATTGGATGTTGATGAGGCCTTTGACGTTCAGGGCCCGGGCCATGTCCTTGGTGTGACGCTCCAGGGCGGCGATAACCTTGGGTTCCAAACTGTAGGGCGGCAACACGCAAGCGGAGTCGCCGGAATGGATGCCCGCTTCTTCAATGTGTTCCATGATGCCGGCGATGTAGACGTTTTTTCCGTCGCAAATGGCGTCGACGTCCACTTCCTTGGCGTCTTCCAGGAACCGGTCCAACAGGATCGGCAACCCGGCGCCGGACTCCAACGCCCGGCGCATGTAATCGGCCAATTGGGTTTTGTCGTAAACCACTTCCATCGCGCGGCCGCCCAACACGTAGGAGGGGCGGACCATGACGGGATAACCCACGCGCTCGGCGGCGGCCTCGGCTTCTTTGATGTTCCGGGCGGTGCCGTGGGCGGGGTGGGGAATGTTCAATTTTTTGAGGAGGGCGCCGAAACGTTCCCGGTCCTCGGCGATGTCGATGGAATCGGCCGAGGTTCCCAGAATTTTGACGCCGGCCTTGAGCAGGGCCTTCGCCAAGTTGAGCGGCGTCTGGCCCCCGAATTGGGGAATGACGCCTTTGGCCTTGATGCGCTCCACCACGTTGACCACATCTTCCAGGGTGAGGGGCTCAAAAAACAACTGATCCGAGGTGTCGTAATCCGTGGAGACGGTTTCCGGGTTGCAGTTGACCATGACGGCTTCGTGGCCGCACTCCTTGATGGCCCAGGCCGCGTGCACGCAACAATAGTCGAATTCGATGCCCTGGCCGATGCGGTTGGGGCCGCCGCCCAGGACGATCACCCGGTCCTTTTTGGACAGCGGGACGAACTCGTCCTCGGTTTCGTAGGTCGAATAAAAATAGGGGGTGTCGGCCGGAAATTCGGCCGCGCAGGTGTCCACGCGCTTAAAGGCCACGGGGAAATTCTTTTTCCGCGTTTTGGCCACGGCATCGGCGGACAAGCCCGTGAGATAGGCGATCTGGGCGTCGGAAAAACCGTCGCGCTTGGCCCGGTAGAGCAATTCCATCGGAAGCTTTTTCCCCGCGGCCCGAACCTCTTTTTCCAGGATCCAAATCCGCTGGATTTGCTCCAGAAACCAGGGATCGATGGCCGAAAGGCGGTGGATGTCCTCGACGGATAGGCCCAATTGGAAAGCGTATTTGATGTAGAAAATCCGGTCGCAGTTGGGGACCCGTAATTTGTGTTGAATGTCTTCGATCAGCTTGGCGCGTTCCGGGTCGGCTTCGCCCGCGGCCAATCGTTTTTCGGCGGCGTCGACCTTGGGCACAATGGATTTGCCGTCGGCCCCGAGGCCCGCGCGGCCGATTTCCAGGCCCCGCAGGGCCTTTTGAAGGGATTCCCGGAAGGTCCGGCCCATGGCCATGACTTCGCCCACGGATTTCATGCTGGTCGTGAGCGTCTGGTCGGCCTCGGTGAATTTCTCAAAGGCAAAACGGGGCACCTTCGTCACCACGTAATCGATCACGGGCTCGAAGCAGGCCGGCGTCTTTTTCGTGATGTCGTTGGGGATCTCGTCCAGTCGGTAGCCCACGGCCAGGAGCGCCGCGATTTTGGCGATGGGGAATCCCGTCGCCTTGGAGGCCAACGCGGAGGACCGGGACACCCGGGGATTCATTTCGATGATGACCGTCCGACCGGTTTTGGGATCGACGGCGAATTGGACGTTGGAACCGCCGGTTTCGACGCCGATGGCGCGGATGCAGGCGAAGGCCTGGTTCCGCAACACCTGGTATTCCGGGTCCGACAAGGTCTGCGCCGGGGCGACGGTGATGGAATCCCCGGTGTGGACGCCCATGGGGTCCATGTTTTCGATGGAGCAGATGATCACGCACTGATCGGCCTTGTCCCGCATGACCTCCAACTCGTACTCTTTCCACCCGATCACGCTTTGTTCCAACAGGATTTCGTGGATGGGGCTGGCGTCCAGCCCCCGCCGGGCGGCGGCGACGAATTCCTCCCGGGTGTAGACGATGGCCGACCCCACGCCCCCCAGGGTGAAGGACGCGCGGATGATGAGCGGAAATCCGATGCCTTCGGCGATTTTCTGGGCTTCGTCCAGGGAACGGGCCACACCGCTTTGGGGCACTTCCAGGCCGATGCCCATCATGGTTTTCTTGAAAAGCTCCCGATCTTCGGCCCGCTTGATGGCGTCGATCTTGGCGCCGATCAATTCCACGCCGTATTTTTTGAGACTGCCCCGTTCGTGGAGCTCCACGGCGAGGTTCAACGCCGTCTGGCCGCCCAGGGTGGGCAAAATCACTTCGGGTTTTTCCTTTTCAATGATGCGTTCCACCATGGAGGGAATCAGCGGCTCCACGTAGGTCGCGTGGGCGAACTCCGGGTCCGTCATGATGGTGGCGGGGTTGGAATTGATGAGGACGACCCGGTAGCCTTCCTTTTTCAGGGCCTTGACGGCCTGAGCGCCGGAATAGTCGAACTCGCAGGCTTGGCCGATGACGATGGGGCCGGAGCCGAGAATGAGGATGGTGTTGATGTCCGTTCGTTTGGGCATGGGAAACGGGCCTTCGCTTTCAAGAGTCCGGGCCCCGGGGGAACACCCCGGGCCGGTTCAAATTTATTCTTCCGACTTCTTTTTCCAAAACCAGGACACGGTCACCCGGTGGCGGTCCGGAAGATCCCCCACCGCTTGAAAGGAGTAATCGAACCGCCCCCCCTTCATCCAAAAACCGAGCCCCGCCGAAAAACTGTCGCCCGTTTGCCCCAGGCGCATCCCGCCGCGCAGAACGGCCCGGCGGGCGTAATCCCATTCCAACCCGACGGCTCCCGCCACCGCGCCGAAGCGGTCGGCGACGGCGTCCCCGGTGACCGTAATATAGTTTTTGTCCGATCGAATCTTCGTGTACCAGGGCGAGTCCGGATCCTCCGACTCATCGCCCCCGCTGCCCAGGGCGAACTTCACGGCGGCCCCCGCCCGGTATTCCGTGGGCAGGGGGTCGCCCTGGTTCCGATAGGTCAATTTCGGACCGGCGTTCGTCACGGCCCCGCCCAGGGTTAAATTTCTGGAAACGTCCCATTGAAATCCGGCGTCCCCCGCGAAAACCGCGGCGTGGTAGTCGCGAACCAACGTGGAGGAAAGCGCCTTCCCGGCGACCCCCAACCGCAGACTTTCCCCCAGGGCGATTCCCCCCGTGAGGGCCCCCACCCAATCCTGTTGAGCCCGGCGCGTGTATCCCGGGCCGCTCAGAGGCACCACGTCGATCTTTCCGGCGTCGAAAAACAAACCCGTGGCGGCCCAACCGGCCCGACCGTTCCCCCGGCCGAAGCTGGCCATTCCGGTTCGAACGTCGCCCGGCGCGGATTCAAATTGGGTCGACGCCTCCGCGCCCACCAGGGTGGGCAGGGCGGCGGGGTTCACGGCGGCCACGCCCAGGTCCCCCGTGAGGGCCGTGGCGGCCCCCGAGAGGCCGGTCACCCGGGCGTCGGCGGTCTCCAACAAGGAATTCCCGGCCGTCCGGGGATCGGAAGCCCCCCAGAGCCCGGTGAATCCGAAAGCGAGGAAAAGAGTCGAAAGAGCGGCGCGTCGCATGTTATTTCACCACCGCCATTTTTAAGATTTGCTTCAGATTATCGGTTTCGAACCGAACCAGATAAATTCCGCTGGCCACGATGTCTCCGTCGGAGGCCCGGCCGTCCCAAACCACGCTGTAATTGCCGGCCGACTTGTCCTCGTCCAACAACGTTTTCACCGGCCGCCCCTGAAGCGTGTACACCCCGGCGAAAACGTGCCCGGGCAACACGGAGAAATTGAGGGTCGCCGATTCCCCCGCCGACGGATCGAAGAGATTGCCCACCGCGCTGACGGCCACGGGCCCGCCTTTGAAATTCTGGAGGGATTGGCTGGACTGCAAAACGCTGTAGGACCGGGCGTTCGGTTGGAACGAGTATCCGGTCAAGGACGGGGTCAACGAGTAGGTGCCCTCGAAAAGATGGTCGGCCGAATAGGCCCCCGTCGCGGTGGAGATGGAAACCCCCGTGGAGGCGATGTTGCCCGCCAGGGACAGCGTCACCCCGGGAATGGGCGCAAAGGAAAAATCCAACACCGTTCCGGAAAGGGACAAACCCCGGATGGCGTCGGTCACAAATTTGGCTTCGGAAAGGTCCGCGTTCAGGTAACCCGCCAAATAGTGATCGAACCGGTTGAAGACCACGGAGGCGCCCACGCCAACCACCGCTCCCGCGTCAAGAACGTTGGGCGCCCAGGACCCGGCGGCCGTCGCCGTTTTTAATCCGGCGGTGGAATAATAAACGATCCGGGGATCGTCCGCGGAATCCACGGCGATGTCGCAGAAAAACCCCGTACCGGATCCGGAATCCACGACCACGGCCGCGACGGTGCTTCCCGCGGTGTCGAATTCGATGTAGTCCAACCCGTCGCTGAAGGTGTCGTAGACGGCCAAGTGCGCCCGCCCCAGGCTGTCCAGGGCGAGGGCGAGCCCGCCCAGCGTCGTCGTGTCCGTCCCGATGACGTAGGGGGTGGTGATCGCAAAAGTGGAAGCGCCGGTTTGGCGGGCGTAGGACAGTTCTCGGTAACTCGTGACGGTCGAACCGTTCACCAGGGCGATTCGGGCGCTGTCGGTGGAGGTGAGGGCGATGTCCACCGGCCCGCCGAAGGTGCTGGTGAGCACGGTGAAGGTGCTCCAAACGCCGGCGCTTCGCGCGCCGAAGACCGTGGCCGAGGAAACGCTGTTGTAGTAAGCCACCCGGGGATTTCGATCGGCTCCCACGGCGATGGAAACGAAGGTGTTCGTTCCCGTAAACGCCTCGACCGTATCGGTGGACCAGGACCCGCCGCTCAAGCGGCCGTGCATCACCCCGGGGGTGCCGCTCGTCTGGTAATACACGACGTGGGGGAGCAATCCGTTCTCCAGGGCCAAAGCGCATTGAGGACCGACCTGGGCCGCCGACACGCTGGAGAGGGCCCAGGTGGTCGTGCCGTTGGCCAGTTGGGCGTATTTCAAGGTCAGGGTGGCGGTGTCCACGAAAACGAGGTGCACGTTGTTCCGGGTGTCGATGGCCACGCCGGTCTGCATGAACACCGAGGACGACACGGTCACGGAGGTGGACACCGTGTCGGTGGACACCGCCGCCGCGGCCGGCGCGGCGGCCAGGGCCAGTCCCAGGAGAAGAGCCGCTTTGTTCATGCCCGCGCCGGCTCCTTCATCAGGCCCAGAAACCGGTCGAACAAGTAATGGGCGTCGTGGGGCCCCGGGGCGGCCTCGGGGTGGTATTGGACGGAGAAGAGCGGCAGGTGTTTGTGCCGGAGGCCTTCCAGGGTGTTGTCGTTCAAATTGATGTGGGTGAGCTCCACGTCGCCTTTGGCCAGGGAATCGATGTCCACCACGAACCCGTGGTTTTGGGTCGTGACTTCCACCTTGCCCGTGGTCAAATCCTTCACGGGATGGTTGGCGCCCCGGTGGCCGAATTTGAGTTTGTAGGTCTTCCCGCCCAGGGCCAGGCCGAGCAACTGGTGGCCCAGGCAGATCCCGAAAACCGGAATCGGCGCGGCCGCGCCTTCGTTGTGGCGGATCAACCCCTTGAGCGTGTCGATGGCGTAGGTCACCGCGGCCGGGTCCCCCGGGCCGTTCGACAGCATCACCCCGTCGGGTTTAAAAGCGAGCAGGTCGGCCAGGGAGGTCGTCGCCGGGAAAACCGTCACGTCGCACCCGAGGGCCGCCAGGGAGTTCATAATGTTGTATTTGACGCCGAAGTCCATCAAGGCCACGCGCCGGGCCGCCCCGTTCCCGGGCTTTCCGGGAGTCCAGGCGTAGGGTTTGGCGCAGGACACTTCCCGCACCAAATCGGCCCCGACCATGGCGGCGGATTTTTTGGCCCGCTCCACCAGGGCTTTGGGCTTTTCCGTCGACGTCGAAACAATTCCCCGACAAGCGCCCACCTCTCGAAGGTGACGCACCAGGGCCCGGGTGTCGAGACCGTCGATGCCGATCACCCCGTGGGTTTTCATGTAGCCTTCCAAGTCGGCGGTCGATCCCCAATGGCTGGCCCGGGGGCTGAATTCCCGGGCGACGAAGCCGGCCACGTGGGGTTTTTTGGATTCGTTCAAGGCGTCGAACGTCCCGTAGTTGCCGATGTGGGGATAGGTCATCACCACGATCTGCCGTTGGTAGGAGGGGTCGGTCAGGATTTCCTGATACCCCGTCAACGCCGTGCAAAAGACCACTTCTCCCTCGGTGTCCCCGGCCGCGCCGAAAGCGCGGCCTTCGAAAACGCGGCCCGTTTCGAGGGCAAGGACGGCCTTCACGGGACCCACCGGAATTTTTTGTCCATCACGATGGTCTCCTCCCGACTCCGCCCCATGGAAATGAGCGTCATGGGAACGCCGACTTCCTTCTCGAGAAACCGAACGTAGCGCTGCGCCGTTTTCGGCAATTTTTCGTAGCGCGTGATCCCTTTGACCGGCCCCCGGAACCCGGGCAGGTTTTTGTAAACCGGCTCGGCGATTTGTTGTTCCCGGCGGGAGGCCGGGAAATCCTTGACGATTTTCCCGTCGATTTTGTAGGCGACGCAGACGCGGATGGGGTCGACCCCCTCCAGGACGTCGAGCTTCGTCAACGACAGGCGCGTCAACCCGTTGATCCGCACGGCGTGGCGCACGACCACCGCGTCGAACCAGCCGCAGCGGCGGGGACGCCCCGTGGTGGCGCCGAATTCCTGCCCCCGCTCCCGCAGGGACTTGCCGAAATCGTCGTTCAGCTCCGTCGCGAAGGGCCCGTCGCCCACCCGGGTGGTATAGGCCTTGACCACGCCCAACACCTCGTCGATCGAAGCCGGCCCCACCCCGGAACCCACGCAGGCCGCGCCCGCGATGGGGTTGGAGGACGTCACGAAGGGATAGGTCCCGAAATCCACGTCCAGCAGGGTCCCCTGGGCGCCTTCGAAAAGAATGTTCTTCTTTTTTTGCAGGGCTTTTTGCAGGAGCGCCGGCGTGTCGGCCACCAGGGGTTTGAAGAAGGCCCGCAGGGCTTCCTCGTCCTTGTAGGTTTCCTCCCGCAGCTTGTCCAGGGACACCAAACTGGTCAGCAGGGGGGCCTTGGCCTGGAGATTCTGCTCCACGAGATCGTGGAAGGCCTGCCGGTCCATGAAATCCGCCAGGCGGATGCCCACCCGCCCGACCTTGTCGGAATAGGCGGGGCCGATGCCGCGCTTGGTCGTGCCGATCTTCCCGCTGCCGGATTCCCGAAGGGCGTCGAGGTAACGGTGGTAGGGCAAAATCAGATGGGCCCAGGCGCTGATGAACAACCGACCCGCCACCCGAATCTTGCGGGACTCCAGGAATTGCGCTTCTTCCCGGAGGGCCCAGGGGTCCATGACGACGCCGTTGGCGATCAGACAGGTTTTGCCGGGCTGGAGAATGCCCGACGGGATCTGGTGAAGGACGAAATGTTTTCCGTCGAAAACAACCGTGTGGCCGGCGTTGTTGCCGCCCTGGTAGCGCACGATGAGATCGGCTTTTTTGCCGAGCAGGTGAACGATTTTCCCTTTTCCTTCGTCGCCCCATTGGGCGCCGACAACGATGAGCGTGGACATTTACAGAATCCTTTCGTAGGCCGAGACGGGCTTTTTCCAAACGAGCACGCCGCAAAACCGGTCGCCCTCGGGGCAGAAGGGGCGGACCCCGGCCGACGCGCGGAGCGCGCAGGGGGCGCCCAGGTGCCGCGCGACGCGCGGGGCCACCCGGGCCAACTGATCCACTTCTTCCTTGGACGTCCGCCAGATCTCTTCCTGGGCGGTGTAGCACAACCGTTTGGTCCATTTGTGGTGAAAATTCAACAAATCGCCGGATTCCTCGAAGCGGACGCTGACGGCGTTCGGCAACAGGTAGAGGGCGTCCTCCCGGGAAACCCCCAGGTTCAACAGATCGTTGATCTTGCCCCAGAGGGCGGTGAGGTTTCCCTCGTAAAAGGCCTGGGCCTCGGGGGAATGGCGAATCAATTCCGGGGTGATGAAATCCGGCGCGTCCGGCACGAAGTGGCCCGAGAGCACGGGCCGGGAGGCCGGGGTCATCCGGTGCCGCTGGTCCTGGCTGTCCGCCGTGTGGGAGATTTTCTTGGCGAAGGTGAAATGCATGTGGACCATCGTCCGCAAGAGTTTCGCGTGCCCCCCCAGGTTCAGGGCTTCGGACAAATAAGGGTTTCGGGCCGGGTTCAACACCCGGTCGATGGCGTCGTCGTCGGACAAGACCGCCCGGGGGACGCCCAGGACCGAGCGGACCGCCTGGGCCAGGACGGCCTCCCCGTTGGCTTTGTGGTCCACCATTTTGGAGCTGAGCCCTTCCAATCGAAGGTCGAATTCACGGAGGAAGGCCCGGGCCGGCGACGCCGACCCGTGGAACTCCTGGAAACACCGGTACTCCGGCGTTTGGTCCAGGGGAATCGGGTCTTCCAGGCGCTCGACAAAGGCGGGGTCCACGGCGCGCACGGCGTCGATCATCTTTCCGATCACGACCCGCTGTTCCCGGGGCGTGTCGAAGCTTTGGCAAATTCGGTGATACCGATGGAGCGTCAATCCGCTGATCGTGTGGTAAAGATGGGCGTGGGTCGCCAGGGGCAGAACGTAGCGGGCCACCTCCTGGGCTTTGCGTTGAACGATTTTGGCCCAGGGCTTTTCCGCCGGGTTCCGAAGGGGAAAGATTTTTTTGTACTCCCGCTCCACCGTCGG
Organism: Elusimicrobiota bacterium; assembly: GCA_035332125.1. Taxonomy (GTDB): domain Bacteria; phylum Elusimicrobiota; class Elusimicrobia; order FEN-1173; family FEN-1173; genus JADKIY01. Next base: position 9,550 of record DAOQNO010000020.1, read on the forward strand.
CCGGAGCATTTCGGTCAACCGCACGTAGGCGTCCATTTGCCGGGCGGCGGTGTCGCGGTAAAGGGCCAGGGCCCGGCCCGTCAGGGGCGGGGTGACCAGGGTGTCGGGCCCGACCGTGACGTAACGCTGGCTCACCTGCTCGGAATTATAAAAAGGGTGGCTGTGCAGGAACGACCAAATGAACTGCCGGGAGACCCGCTCCAGGACGAATTGAAAGGTGGCGTGCTGCAGGGTGGTGTGGTGCCCGGCCTTGTAGGTGCTCTCGGCGATGGCGTCCCGCTGGGCCCGGGATTTTTCGTCCCGGCCCACTTCCTCGGCGGTGATGACCCGGGGGGAATAACAGGTCCGGGCGGTGGCCACGGCGTTGTTCAGGGGGTCGTGAAACGCGTTGGCCAGCCGAACCAGAGGTTCGGGCGAGGGGAAAAGCCTTTGGGCGGCGGCGTCGGCCACGGCAGACTCGGCGTTCACGGGTTTTGTTCCTATGTGACCGCCCGGAGCGGGCGGAGGGTGGGGACCGACGGTTGTCGGACCCGCACCAGTCTACCAAAGGCGGGAAGGGCCGTCAAACCAAACCCGGGCGGGGGGCTTTCTTTGAAGATCGGCCGAAAAGGGTGTATGATTTTCCCATGGGACACCGGGGATCAATGGGAACTCTGGCCGCGTTGCTGGCGGCGCCGCTGTGGGTTGCGGCGGCCGCCCCCTCCGCCCCCCCGGAAGACTCGACCGTCGTCGATTCCGGGAGCGTCAAATCGCCCGTCCAGCCGGCCACGCCCCAGGATTACGCCCATTTCGTGGCGTCCTTCGATTTCAAAAAACACACGGCCACGCTAAGGGAATTTCTCAAATGGCGGGCCGAAAAAAACGTCGTCGTGGCGGACCTTCGAACCCGGGAGGATTTTGATCGGGGGCACGTCGCGGGCGCCGTTTATTTGGGTTCGGACATCACCCAGGAACGATTGGCCGCCCTGTTGCCGGACCCCCAAACACGCCTGCTCGTTTATTGCGCCAATTCCTTTTTCCCCACCCGTCGCCTCGCGCTGACGGACGTGGCCTTGCCCCAGATCGCTTTCCTCGGACACCCCCGGGTGTGGATGCTCGAAGCGGTGTGGCGGGACCCGGGAAACAAATCCCGATCCATCCCCTGGGAAGGCAGCGACCCTCCCCACCCCTGGTAGTTCGCCGGCCCGTTCTCATCGGGCCGATTCCGCCTATCCCGTGCTTTTCATCCCCGCCGCGATGCCGTTGATGGTGACCAGAAGCACCCCCAGGGCCTTGTCCCGCTCGGCGGGGGACCGGCGGG